>DYRK01000953.1 GCA_020718785.1 Desulfatirhabdium butyrativorans
CCAGTTCTACCAAAGGCGTGTTGCCGATAGTTGACAGGATGCCGCTGTTCATCATCGAAGCCATAGTATCGCTTTCACACCTGACCGGATTAATGAAAAAAAGGTTCATATTGCCTCCATAGATCTGAAAACGACCGCGTTACGGGTTACGAGTTGAGGAGTGCGGATTGGCTGGTATATGCAGATCGTCATTCGCACCGAACTTGCCGATATATTTTTCCGATTTTTGTTCAAAAAGCTTTTCCTGTCCCTCGTTCAGATAGGTTTTTGCACTGCCGATTTCTCCTTTTCGGAGAAAGGCATTCTGTTTATAGCCTTTTTCCCAAATCGTCGCTGTTATATGGTCAAATTTGCTTTCGTGTTTCTTCATAAATGCAAAACTGCATTTTTCCATGATTTCGGGAAACTGTTCCGAAGAGACATCAAATCCGCAAAACTGAATTATTCTCCGTAAACAGCCTTCCAAATCCTGAATCAGGTTTTCGTATTCGAGGAACAGAATATTCGGATTGTCACGGTGTTCCAGCCACCCGGAAACATGCTTGAACCATGAACCGAACTGAACTTTTCCGGCCATGAAGAGATCGAAAAATTCGGAAAAATCTCCTTTAAAGCCAAGATGAGACTTGTAAAAATGGAAAAAAGAAACCGCCACATCTTTACCGTTTCGCATGACATAGATATACCTGCACTGCCCTTTGGGTATCCAACGGTACGACAAATGGCTTTTGAAAATACGCGGAGAAAGAATCGCCTCAATAGCTTCGGCACTCATCACGTTAAAAGAAATCACCCGCTCAAACCAAGGGGCAACCTGACATATATGTGTAAAATCCATATTCCCGCGGCTCGCCAATTGGTAGAGAATCATCTGCATCCAGGTCGTTCCGGAGCGCGGATAGGTTACGAGAAAAATGTCGTCGGCACGGGGAACAAAATCAAGGCGGCCCACCCTGAAAAGTTCCATGAACTGAACGGTTTCGGTCAATATTCCGATGCCGCCTTTCAATATCTCAGCGCATCCTTTCAGCAGCGACGATGCTATTTTTTCAGCCGAAGATTTTGAAACTCCCTCCGGAGTGTCAAAATGAAATTTTGACTTTGAATGATTCTCAGTCATGATTTTGAACCTTGAGAAAAATTGTTTTTTAAAACTTCCAATTGCTGAGACAATAATTGAGACATTATCCGAATCTGTTCGGACATAATTCGTTCCAAAGCGTCCGGGGACTGGGGACCGGGTTCCGGGTTCAGGGTACTGGGTTCCGGGTTCCGGGTGCTGCTGTTGTCCGCTTTTTGTTCTCTCTCTTGTTCCCAAGCCCCGGCTTGGGAACAAGGAGTAGTATCAGCCCAAAAGCGTTGACGCTGAAAGGGGTATGTGGGCAGCGATACTTTTTTGCGTGAATAGCCACGGTCAAAGCCGGACCAGTCCGTCGCTATGCCGTGGACATACAATGTTCCATAAGTCTCAAGCATTTGCTCCCAATCCGACTGCTTAGGGCTTAAACTCGGCAGCCACTGCACGGAGGCTTCCATATCTGCGCCGGAGCCTTCGGGCAGACATTGATCCAATCCCAGAAGAACCGGCTCCGGACCTATTTCTACAAAAATTTCATATTTCTGTTCATGCAGCATTTTCATTGTTTCTGCAAATCTTACCGCCTGACGGGTATGGCGGAGCCAGTATGCCGTAGTTGCAATTCCGTCTGTGACGAATTCCGCGCTGACATTGGAAATCAATGCAATTTGCGGCGGATGCAGTT
>DYRK01000237.1:0-2218 GCA_020718785.1 Desulfatirhabdium butyrativorans
GGGGCAACCCCCCTGTGGTTGCCCTGTGTGAAAAGAAAAGGGCAACCACAGGGGAAGTGAAAAGGGCAACCACAGGGGGTTGCCCCTACATTGATAACAGCTTTGTAATCAGATTTCCGTAGAGGACCGAAAGGTTGTATACGCGCATAAGTATAAAAAGCCCTGAAAAGCCGAATAAAAATCCCCATTCGCTCATGCGGAGTCTGTACTGACGTATCAGCCGGATTTCGCCGTCAAAGCCCCGGCAGATCATTGCATGATGAATGCGCCGCGCCCTGTCAAGCGTTCTCAGCAGAAGATGCCCGATTAAGTAACCGAATACTTTGATTCCCATGCCTTTGCCGTCAAATGACCGCAAATCTCTGGCTCTTGCCATGCGGGAAGCCTCATCGGTCAGCACAAAAAGATACCGGTACAAAAATAGCAACTGCACGGCAAAAATTTGGGGAACTCCCATTTTTTCCAGTCCCATGCAGATACCGCTGAAACCGGTAGTTGCAATCAGAAGCAATGCGGCAGAGACCGTGAGGACAAACCGTATGAGTATGGAAATGAAGGAAATCCATCCGCCGGAAATCGGAACGGCTCCGATGTGCATCAGAATCTCGGTGTCAAACAGCGGATTGAATATGCCGATGAAAAAGGCAAACGGAAGCACAAGGGCTGTTTTTTTCATCAGCCAGACACCCGGAATATTTCCCAAAGACATCAGGACAAGCGGAAATATGAAAAACGGAATAAGCCCTGATATTTCATATCGCGGGAAAGAGATCACGGTTACTATGAATATCAGAGTGGTCATAACTTTGGCGCGGGGATCCAGCCGATGAACGGCAGTATTCCGGTTGGCGAGCGCGTCCAAACGGCTGATATCCAAAAATGCGGATTCAATCTTCATAATAAGTGAAAAATGAGAAGTGAGAAGTGAAAAAGTCAGTTTTGAAATCAGCTCAATTTCTCACTTCTCACTTCTCACTTCTAACTATTCCTTTCTCACTTCCGCCAGACTGCGGTTTCGTTTTTTCAGCACAAAACCGACCAGCAGCATCGTGAGCAGCGTCAGAGTCCCGCCGACCAGCCCGGAAACGCTGGTTCCGGAATTTACCGAGGGCCATGCTTCCGAGACTTCTTCCGATGCCGGATTTTTGAAACTGTAATCCGGTAAAAACGCAGTTTTTTCCTGAAGCTCTGCCAGAGACGAATGAACGCCGTTGCCCGGCGTGTGCAGTTCCTCTTTGCCTGAAGTTCGGAACATCGCCCATTCCAGACCGTCGGGGTTCGCGGAGGCAAACCATGACAGGATGCAGCCGGTAAAGACGGTTGCCGCGGCAAGTCCGACAAGCACGTTTTTTATGGAAATATGCTCAAGTTCCTCTGCGCTTTCCAGAAGTTCGGGGCGGGCTTTCCATATAAAGACCACGACAGCCGCTGTTACCAAGCCTTCAACAATCCCGATTGCCAGATGAATCGGCTGCATAAGCATCAGAAAATTGCCGAAGGGCAGTTCGGAAATACCTGAGAACACTGTCTCAAGAACCACGCCGAAAGCTCCCAGTTGAAGCCCGATAACAGAAGCTGCTATCGCGGCGAATACCATACGTTCTTTCTTCGGTTCTCTGCCCGCAAGCGGTCTGTAAATCAGGGGATATGCCAGAAAGCAGGGGAAGAATCCGAGATTGAAGATGTTGCAGCCCAGTGCCAGCAAGCCGCCGTCGGCAAAAAACAGTGCCTGAACAACCAGCACCGAAGCGATGGTCAGAAACGCGGCATGAGGTCCCAGCAGAATTGCCAGAATCATCCCGCCGCCGAGATGTCCGCTGGAACCGGTTGCCGGAATGGTGAAATTGATCATCTGAGCCGCAAAGACAAACGCGCCCAGCACTCCCATCAGAGGAATTTTGCGGTCATCAAGCTCCTGTTTGACTTTTTTGGAGCAGTAAGCGATAAGCCCTGCCGATGTTGCCCACAGTGTTCCGCCCACCGCGGGCGAAATCAGAGCATCTGCCATGTGCATAATCTCTTCTCCTTTGAAAATAAAAAAACCACGACAGATCAGTATCTTCTGATACTATTACCTTCGTGGTTTGCTTTTCGTAAATTTGTTTTTTGACCGTTCAGGCCAGATGTGTAAAAATACCGGATACAAGAGTTGCAAAGGCTTCGTGCCTTTTTTGGAATGGTTCTTTATCGGTATTTTTCACTGATGTCAAGCAAATTC
>DYRK01000237.1:2318-8640 GCA_020718785.1 Desulfatirhabdium butyrativorans
AATCGGGTTATCTTGCAGTCGGTATTTTCTATGCTTTCCCCCGTTCCCACGCTCCGGCGCGGGAACAGAGGAAAAATTGTCAGATATTAAAAATTATTTCGCACTGCTCTGCCCGTCCATGCCCTTGAGCAGTTGCGGAAGATACCATATCTGCTGATCGCTCGCGATTTCTCCGTCTTTGAGAAAAACACTGCCGTCCTGATACGCGAGCGGTCCCTTGAACAGATTCACTTTGCCTTCACCCAGATTTCTGACAAAAGCGTCAAGATTCTCTTTGGCATCCGGCGCAAGCGCGGGTCCGGTCTTGAATCCCACGGTGCTGGTATCATGGCTGTTTATATCTTTCCAGTCCGGTCCCAGCCAGAGCCATTCGGATTTCCAATTGCCGGACATAGCTGCTTTTATCATCCGAACATAGCCCGGGCCCCAGTTGAAATAAGGCACTCCGAGGCATACCTCGGACCCGCCCTCGCACGCGCCCTCATAATCATAAGGAATAGCCCAGACTTGCTTTCCTTCCTTGCGTTTCTGCCCGGCAACAGTGACAGCCTCTGCAGTATCAATGCCTGAACCCACCACATCATAGCCGGTATTGAAAAAATTCTGCGCCACCTGAGTGGGGTCTGCGGTAACTCCGGGAATATTGAACCAGAAACCTATCCACGTGACCTGAAATTTCAGATCATCGGGATTTTTTTTCAGCACATTTTCCCACGCGTATCTCGCGCCTATATAAGATGAAGCCGCAAGACGCCGTGTTTCTTCATTGACAAGAGGTCCGAGATAGCCGATTTTTCCGGTTTTCGTGGTCATTGCCGCGGCAAATCCGGCAATCATTTTTCCGTATTCCATTCGCCCGAACAGATTGGCGAGATTTTTCGGAGCTTTTCCGGTCAGCACATCATCGCCGGAACAATGGATAAAATAAATATCCGGATGCCTGAGCGCGGCTTCGCGGATTCCGTCTTTCATGTCATCGGAATTGGCAATAATGAGTTTTGCGCCTTTTTCCGCCATGTCGTCTGCAAGTTGGGGAACAGTCACGCCCGGACGGTCCGCGGGATTTACCTTGTCAATATAGATCATCTGTGTGCCGGGGACTGTTTTTTCAACATATTTTCCGCCGTCGTAATGCGCCTGACTGTATCCGCGGTCATTATAGGGGCCCACGAGAAGCAGACCGAAAAGCCAGGGTTTGTTTTCCGCTGAGGACGCATTTCCCGGCATGACGCAGCAGAATAAAGCGAGCATCCCCAATGCCTTCATTGTTTTTTTCATAGTTCCTCCTTGATTTTTTTAAAAATGAGATGATAATAACAAGCTTTGCTACTGACTTCGTTTATAAGAAAAAATATCTTCGGTCAAGAAAGAAGCAGCGCGACAACACAATTTTTCCTGTTCCCCGCACAGTTCATCCAAGGAGAATATTTTTATGCCTAAGATTCTGATAATCGCCGACAAACCTGATCCGCGGATTCGCAGGGGCACGCCGGCGGCATGCCTCTGCTTACTGAAGAAACAGATTGCCGGCTGCACGGTGATCGCTGCCGCGGCATCAGAGGGCATGGAAAAGGCGAAATCGGAACTTCCCGATATGGTTTTTCTGGGAACCGGCATCTCCGAAAGCGAAAGTACCGGACTCTGCACCCGGCTGAAAAACGACCTGGTGACAAGACGCATCCCTTTGATTGTCTTAACAGATTCCGCGGCAGATACCCAAAGCCGCTTCAAGGCATTGTCACTCGGAGTCACCGCGTTTCTGAAAGAATCTGCTGACGAAGCCGAACTGACCGCGCTGGTTCATGCCATGCTCAGAATCAGGACCGCAGAAACCGCGCTCCGGAAACGGACTTACGATCTTGACAAAAGGGTCAAGGAAATGAACTGCCTTTACAGTATCCCCGAAGTCAGCGACCAGCAGAGTCTTTCTCCTGAAGAAGTGATTCAGGGCATCGTCGAGCTGATTCCCTCTGCATTTCAGTATCCGGGTGTGACCGCCGCGCGTGCCGTCTTAAAAGGACAGGAATTCCGAACAAAAAATTTTAAAAACACCGAACGGAGCCGGCGCAGAGACATTATTCTGGGGAACAGGTCCGCAGCGGGCTTTCTCGAAGTCGCGTATCTCGAAGAAAAACCTGAAAGTGACGAAGGTCCGTTTCAGAACGAAGAGATTATTCTGCTTAACGCGATTGCGGACCGTCTCGGAAAAATCATCGAGCGGAAGCATTCCAGAAAAAAACTGATCAAACTCAACCGTTCTCTCAGGATACTGAGTGCATGCAACAAAGCCCTGGCACATGCCGCGGATGAAACCGAATTCATCGAGGATATATGCAGAATTGTCGTTGAAGAAGGAAAATACCGTATGTCCTGGGTGGGATTCTGCGGACATGACAGAGACAAAAGCGTCAGACCCGCGGCTCAGTGGGGATATGAAGAAAATTATCTTAATTCCCTGAATCTTTCCTGGGCTGACAATGAACGCGGACAGGGACCCACAGGCACCGCGATTCGGACCCGCAAAGTCTGCGTGGTCCAGCATATCCTGACTGACCCGCGGTTTGAACTCTGGCGGACAGATGCCATCCGGCAAGGATATGCCTCGAGCGTCTCTGTTCCCCTGTGCTGCGAAGGGGAGTGTATCGGCGCCCTGAGCATTTATGCCGCGGAATCAAACGCATTCAATGCAGATGAGGTGAATCTGCTGACAGAACTCGCAGGCGATCTCGCGCAGGGAATCACGGCATTGAGGATGAAAGCAGAACGCCGGCGTTCACAGGAAGCTCTGCTGGCATCGGAGAGCCGTTACAAAATACTGTTCGACAATGCCTGCGACGCTATCTTTGTCCACAATTCCGAGGGGCAGATACTCAATGTCAACCGGATCGCGTGCGTGCGTCTCGGATATGCAAGAGAATATCTGCTGAAAATGCACTTGAAGGATATCCATATCCCGGAGGATTTTGAATCTGTATCGGAACGATTCCGCACTTCGGGTTCACAGAGCCGGACAGTCTTTGAAACTTCCCATATCTGCCGGGACCGCAGAATCATTCCGACTGAAATCAGCACCGCTGCCATAGAGTATGAAGGAAAACCCGCGATCCTGAGTTTTGCCAGAGATATCAGCGAGCGGAAACTTGCCGAGCAGGAAAAAGCCGGACTTCAGGATCAGCTCCGGCAATCCCAGAAAATGGAGGCTATCGGCACTTTGGCAGGCGGCATCGCGCATGATTTCAACAATATCCTTTTTCCCATCATCGGCTATACGGAAATGAGCATGGACAGAGTTCCCCGGGACAGTTCCGAACACAGCTGGCTTGAACAGGTTCTCAAAGGTGCAAACCGGGCAGCGGATCTGGTACGGCAGATATTGGCATTCAGCAGAAAAACAAAGCATGAAAGAAAGGCGATTCATATTCAGCCGGTGATTAAGGAAGTGCTGAAACTGCTCAGGTCATCCTTGCCCGGAAGCATAGAAATACGGCAGAAAATTGATCCGAATGTCTCGCGGGTGATGGCCGATCCCACCCAGATATATCAGATCATCATGAATCTCTGCACCAATGCCTACCACGCGATGCGTAAAGACGGCGGCCTGCTGGAAGTGATCCTGAGCGAATCGGATGATGATGACAAAGTAATACTAAGTGTGCGGGATACAGGACACGGAATTGATCCCCTGAACATGGAAAAAATTTTTGACCCCTATTTCACCACCAAGGAACCCGGCGAAGGAACCGGCCTGGGCTTGTCGGTGGCAAAGGGGATTGCGGAAGATTACGGGGGGCGTATCACGGTTGAAAGCGAACTTGGGAAAGGAACCGTGTTTCACATTTATTTTCCCCGGATTCAGCAGCTTAAAGACGATAAGACAGATTCCCTGTACAGCCGGCCGGCAGCAGGGGGCAGCAATGAGCGTATTTTATTTGTCGACGATGACAGTTCCGTTGCTTTCATGGCAAAAGAAATGCTGACAAGTCTCGGATATCATGTTACAGTTTATACCCGGAGCGAGGAAGCTTTCGAAGCATTTCAGAAGGCTCCCTCAGACTTCGATATGGTGATAAGTGATTCTAACATGCCGAAACTCACAGGTATCCTTCTGGCTGAAAAGGTGATGAAATGCAGACCCGATATTCCTGTTGTGCTGTGTACCGGATTCAGCGATACGGATATAGAGGAAAAGGCAAAATCAATAGGCATCCGGGAGATTATTATGAAGCCGGTGACGTGCAGTCTGCTGGCGGAAACCATCCGGAAAGTGATGGACAGCGTGTGAGAACGTATTCATCAAAGTTCGCAGTACAGCCTTCGGGCGGTTACTGTCCGAAATCGGAATTGCTGCAAAAAAAGATTGACAATTGACTTCGATTATTCTGCTTTTTACCACAAAATAAGGAACTTGGGAGGAAGATACGGAATATCTCATCAAAGCCAAAGAGAATATCAGGATTGCTCTGTCGAGTTTCGAACAGGAATGTTACAATGCCTGTGCGAATCGGGCATATTTCGCAGTGTTTCAGGCAGCTATTGCGGCATTGCTTCATAATGGTCTGAAACGGGGAAAATATGATCATAAATGGGTGCAGTCGGAGTTTAATGAGAGACTGATCAAACGCAAGAAAGTTTATCCGGGCAGAATAAAACCGTATCTGATGGAGATGCAGATGCTCAGAAATACTGCTGATTACGAAAATGATACGGTGAGTAAGAAAGATGCGTATGATCAGCTTCGCAAAGCACAGGAAATGATAGGATTAATTGAAAAGGAGATTGAACAGTGATCAATTTCAAACAGGAACAACTGATTGAGGAAGTGCTGAATTATGTTACGGAAAAATTTCCCGAAGTCAGACTCCTCAATATTACGGAAAGTCCCGAAGACCCTGAAAGTCTTTGGATTAGAGTGACTTCACCGGAAGATGAGGACAGAAGATCGGAACTGATAAGCTATTCCTGTAACAAAACAATGGATATTCTGGAGGCTTACGGGTATCACATGCTGGTGATGCCGTTGCGGCAAACGGCGGAATCGCTTGTCTGAACTACAGACTTATTCGGCTGCATTTACTGACAGGAGCATTCATGTTGTCATTTGAAAAAAAAGACATTTTCGCAAAATTTGCCGCACCTTCCGGCGAGCCGGCAGAAAGGCGGATTGAAATCCGCACCAATCCTGTTACCGGTCGAACCGCCAGAATTACATTAAGCCGGATTGCCGAAACCGAAAAAGGAACAGACGTGCTGCCGTCTCCGCCGCCGGATGCTCAGGATACATATACATGTCCTTTTTGCCGTCCGCAGGTGGAAGCAAAAACCCCGCGATGTATTTCCGAGATATCCTCTTCCGGCTGTCTGATTCAGGGAGAATCGCGGCTGTTTCCGAATCTTTTTCCTTATGGAAGTTATTCAGCCCTAAGTCTGTTCGATAACAGACATTTTGTTGAAATCGGCACAGCGTCTTTATCTTCTTATACCGACTGTTTCATCAATTGCCGCAACTACCTGAGGTCTGTTCTCAAGTATGACTGCCGGGCTGTTTACATGGCAATTACTCAGAATCATCTCCCGTCCGCAGGCGGTTCTCTGGTTCATCCGCATCTGCAGATAAATGCGGACAGGATTGCAGGCAACCATCACCGTTTTTTGAAACAAAGAGCGGAATGCTATTTTAAGGAAAGCGGACAGTATCTTTTTTCCGATTATCTGCGCCATGAAAAAGAAGACGGAACCCGCTATATCGGAAATACAGGCGACTGGGAATGGATGGCTGCTTTCGCGCCGGAAGGATTTTTTGAAATATGGGGAATATTGCCGAATATTATGTCTTTGCGGGAAGTTGGGAGTCCGGTATGGAACGCATTGGCTCAGGGAGTTGTCAATGCTCAGAAATTTTACCGAAGCATAAACAGAAACGGCTATAATCTCGGAATTCTTGCAGTAGAAGAGCCGTCAGGCTGTCTCGAACTTCGCTGTGTTCTGATTGTGCGCTCCAACTACGCTGCCTGGGTGAGAAACGACCATACCGGTTTCGAACTCATGCTCGGAGATATGGCGACATTCACTTTGCCTGAGAAAACTGCTGAGACAGCCCGTCCTTTTTGGAAAAAAGAAAAGTAATCCGTCTTCCTGCAAAAGCGGAAAGACGTAAAATTCAAAGGTATAATAATGGAACAATCACCGGATGTCCTTTTACTTGGGCGAGAAAGACATCAATACCGTAAACATCACGGATCATCTCAGGGCTTACTTCTTTTTTATGAATAAAGCGACAGACCTTGTGATGTCTCATCATCAGAAACATATCCGCAAAGCGGAA
>DYRK01000954.1 GCA_020718785.1 Desulfatirhabdium butyrativorans
TCCGCTGTATCCTTTATGCCGTCAGCATCGGTATCGTTCCCGTTGACAAGAACATTCTCCTGACTGAGAGACATCGGCCGCATTTTTATCGGGATAAACCGAGACTGTTCCTTTCCGGATGAAAAAAAACAGTCGGTTTCCGGGATCGGGAAGGTGTGAGGAATGTTCCCACGCAGAAGCGTGGGAACAGGAGGAGGACAAAAGGACAGGCAGAAAATAACGACAGGATTTCAGTAAAGAGCACTGACAATTTTCCATGTTCCGCCGAAACGTGAGAAATGCAGCGGAATGCTGTAAGTATTCTTCCATGCGGTCAGCTTCTGCTCCTCTGTCATACCTTCACTGACAGGATAGCTGCTGACAATAAGGTTTTCTCCTGTCAGGGTCTGAGCCTTCACGACTTTGCGGTTTTCATAAACCTCGCAGAGCAAACTGCTTTTGTCCGGAAGCGGCGTCAGATACGGACTTTGCGGTATGACCGAATCCGTAAAATCTGTCAGCATGGCAGCCGCCTTCTCTTCGTTGTACATTGCTTTTGCCGCATCACTGATTTTGAGAGCCGTAAGACTTGTGTACTCAGTTTTATTTTTATTATACAAAGCATTCCGAACCGAAGTAACAATGTCCCATATCGCATCTTTGTCGTTCTGCGCTATTTCGGCGATATCGTCCGCTTTGGTCCATTCCCATCCCGGCAGTCCCGATATGCTGAACGTAAGGCTTTCCTCCCGGTCGCTTTTGTCTATGAATGTGATTTTGCTGATATACCTGTCATGCTCGTCTTCGCACTTCAGGAGGTCGCCCTCGATACGCACGGAGTCGAACCCGGCGCTTCCGAGCTGTTCCGAACCGCTGACGATGCTGTCGCCGCTGAGAACAATCTCATTGTCAAATGACGAGGGATTGAACTCTCCGAACAGGATTCCGCTGTTCCCCGGGGCGTTGCTCTTTTTCAGACGGACAGTTACATTCATAAACTGATCACGCCAGACCGAAATGATTCTCGGAAGCGATCCGAAAGCTTCGCCGGTCCATTCGGTATATAAGCGTTTCAGGGGCTTGAACCCTGTCGGGGCAAACGCTGTCCCGTTTACTTTCAGCGAGCTGACCGTTGCGGTTACCGGCGTAGCCGAATCGCACTGAATCAGGATACGGTCGAATTCCGTTTCAGAAAAAGCATGTTTCAGAATCAGCAATTTGTACTGATCCGTCCGAGCCTCTCCGATTTCCTTTTTCAAAGCAAGCACAAACGCGGCTTCATCCTTATATGAAGCATACCCCCGGCGTTCCAACAGGCTGATAATATCTTCGGGAACTTCCTCCTGTCTTATTTTATCCCAGGCCTGCCCGGAAAATCTGAAAGGCGGTCCCGGCATCAGCCACTTCCTGCCGTGTACAATATGCTCGGGCATAAGGCTGACCGTCTGTACGCCCCCGCCGGAATTTACCGTATAAGACTTGTAAACGACATGGGCTGCCGTTTTGCTGTGGAACAGATGAACACAGACATTTTGCAGACTCCCTCCGCTTTCCGTCAGCAATTCCATCGAGACAGTAGCAGGCGGATCCGAGCGGGGTATGACAAGATTCCCCGCCGCTACGGTACAATATCTGTTCTGTTCTGATTTTATTGCCAGATCAACCTGTCTGTGATATTGATGCGAAGAAAGTTCCCTGCCGACAATTTCCTGCTGTTTTTCGGGATCCCGCTTAACCCCGTTCGGATGAGATACAATCTGAAGCTTCAGTTCGGACAGGTC
>DYRK01000955.1 GCA_020718785.1 Desulfatirhabdium butyrativorans
AGATTCCGCGGCTGTCTCCCATGGTGTCGCCGATATGCGCCAAAGCTGTGCGGGGAATGTTGAGTCTTTCAGCAATTTTGAAAAGCTGCTGTGCTTTTTGGCTCTCATCGCCGATGCCGAGTTCTACCAGACCTGTAGCCAAGACTTCATCATAAATTTTATCCGAATGCTGACCGAGAAAATAATTTTTCACGAGAGCGGATAAGTCATTATCGGAAACTGCTTTATCCGCCTGTCCTTTCTGTGCGAAAATCAGGCGGTTGCAGATAACTTCATGAATTTTTTCAGTGCCGTAAACCGCCCGGATTACTTCCGTAGTCACGGTATAGCCCGTTGAGTTGATTATAAAATATATTCCTTTTCTGCCGAATGCCGAGAGAAGCTCTTCAAAGCCTGTGAGAAATCGCATTTCTGACCGGGCATATTCGACGGCTTTCCTCAGACTCAGTCCTTTTGTAAGAGGTCCCGCAATCTCAAATGTCTCTTTCATGCCTAAAAGCCCGGAAGTCTGCTGTGAAAAAACAGCCTTTGCTTTTTCATACCGCTCCGGCTCATCAGGAAAAGCAATTCGGATCATATCGGACATGGTATGCTGATGAACAAGGGTTCCGTTAAGATCCGAAGAAACCAGCCGGATTTTTTCATGGGAATTTTTTTTCATATAAACCCGCTTCCTTTTTGGAATGGTTATAAACTTATTCGCCGGGCAGTCTGAGTTTTGCACGGACCGAACGTGCGCCCGGAAATAAATAGCTTTTTCCGTCATGCAGCAGTTCCCAGGGAAGTCCTGTCAGCAGTGCTGCCGCCTCCTCTGCTTCTTCCTGCTTTTTCCGCGACTCCCCTTCTCCCAGCCGGGGTTCCGCATAAACACTGAGACGGCGTTCTGCACGGGAGTCAATAACCTTCCATGCCGTGATGATTTCGTCGCACATATCTTCCGGCATCACTGCCCGGTAAAGCTCCTGTCCCCATTCCGGCAATTTTTTTTCCACATTTTCGGCTCTTGTTTTGAAGATACCCGTGGGCCATAAATAATATCTTTCCAAATACCATCTCAGTTCGCCGGTCTCGATGGGACCCAGCGGCGAAGTAAAGATATAGGTCCTTCGGCATTTAACCCTCGGCTCACGTGGGTTGAGCGGAATATAGGTCAGTTCAGCCCATGCCGATGCCCGGCGTTTGCCGTCTTTTCCTTTGATATAGGGCGATTTCAATTCCAGAACCAGTTCTTCCACAGGCTCTGTATGAACGGTTCTGATCAGGTCATGTTCGCCGGCAGCCCTTTCTCCCAATGCAGCCATGATGTGGGGCAAGGCTTCTTCAATTCCCCGGGGACCGTTTTTTATCCTTATTGCCACCGGTTCTTTTGAAAAAACCCATTTCAATGCGCCCAGTTCTATTCCTTCCCGAAGCAAAGCAATGATCGGATAATCATCCTGACGGGTCTCTTTAACCTGAGAGGCATATCGGGTTTCTTCTGCAACCCATGCAGAATTGAAGGCATCGGGGCTTATGATCACGATAAAGGCTCTGGCTCTCTCGATTTCTGTATGAATTTTTACGGTCAGATCGCTCCCGCCGCGTAAATCATGTGAATCCATCCAGTTATACAGACCTCTGGCTTCCATTGCCTTGCACAGATCAGAAACAAATTTGTCATCCCGGCTGCTGTGGGAAATTAAAATTGCCTTGCTCATGATGCTCCCCTCTGTAAAAAATCGGAAACTGAGTTTTTTTTCTCGTTACGAAGCCCCCGCTTC
>DYRK01000238.1 GCA_020718785.1 Desulfatirhabdium butyrativorans
ACTATATCAGGATTAACATAATGGAATTAGAGATAATCAGCAAATATCCCGGAAAAAACAACCGCCCCACGCCGATTCTTTTTGTTCACGGCGCATTCGCGGGCGCGTGGTGCTGGGAAGAATATTTTCTTCCGTATTTTGCAACACACGGATATGAGGCACATGCGCTTAGTCTCCGCGGACACGGAAAAAGCGAAGGACTGGAAAACATCTGGGTGCATTCTTTCCCGGATTATCTTTACGATGTGTCTCAGGTTATCCTGAGTCTGAAAACATGCCCGATTCTTGTGGGACATTCCATGGGCGGCTTTATTATTCAGAAATACATAGAATCATGCAAAATACCTGCCTGCGTCCTTATGGGTTCGGTTCCGCCGGGAGGATTGTTTTTTCCTTCAATGAGAATGCTCTGGCGTTATCCCGAGCTTTGCCGGAAAATATATCTGATCAATATGCTTCCTAAAAATATGTGGCAATATGTTGCCTCGTTTGAAGAAATACGTGATCTTTTCTTCAACAAAGCCGTAACTGTCGAAACTGTAAAGAAATATCTGCCCTTTTTTCAGCATGAATCCTATCGGATGATGTGGGAAATGACAGGGGAATATTTTTTGGCGGATACCCGAAAAAACACAACACCGATGCTGGTATTGGGCGCGGAAAACGATATCCTTATTCCGCCGGTATTTGTCAGGTCAACGGCAAAGGCATACAATACTCAGGCGCATATTTTTCCGGGTATGGGTCATGCCATGATGCTGGATAAAAACTGGCAGGCTGCGGCGGATCATATAATAAGCTGGCTGAATGGGAAAGGGCTTTGAATCAGTGTAAAGCGGGTTTCAAACCCGCTTTACTATGAGAGAAAGGGCTTTGATTCGGGAAATGAGAAAATATATTTTACCGCTATTGGCAATGATGATTGTTTCGGGCTGCGCGACCGTGCCGGAAGATGAGCCGTTCACCGGAGATACGGGAATCAGAAGAGAGGGTGAAGCAACGCTTATCACAGCGGCAAAATCGAACAATGCCAGACTGATAGGGAGTCTTCTGCTGGGCGGCTCGGATATAAATATGAAAGATAATCAGGGAAAATCCGCGTTGCAGCACGCGTTTGAGGCGGGAAATTTCGAAGCTTTCAAAATTCTGCTGGAAAGCGGGGCATCAGCCGATTTTCCTTTGACTTACGAAGCCGCGGCTACCGCGTATAAAAAAATGAAGCTTTACAAGCTGGCAAAAGAATATCAACTGATCCGTCAGATAAAACTGCCGGGAAAAAATACGGACCTGAGCCTGTTCGATGCGTATTTTTCTGAATTTCCGAACGGTTCTTATGCAGCGGAAGCTGAAAGAATATTCAAAGAAGTGATAAAAGCCGACTATCACAAAGCAGGTTCCCTGAAAGAACTGCAACGCTTTGCGGCAAAATATTCCAATTTGGGACGGAATTGCTATCTGATAATCGGCAGCGGTCTGAATGTGCGGTCAGACAGCGGGCTGAATGCAAAAAAAACAGGCGGTTATCTCAAAGGAGAGCAGGTGTTTGCCATTGCCCGGAAAGAAGGATGGATTCAGACTGACAGGGGCTGGATAAGCACCGAATATGTAAAACCCGTGAACAGAAGTATCCCGACAGTTCAGACCTATCTCAGGGCTGTTGAAAAAAAACTGGGCGCGTCATCTAAAAAATCGGATTCTCAGATACAGAAAACTGAAAACCGGGTTCCCAAATCCGAAAGGCAGACAGCTGAAATCGAACCCCGGGTTCCCGAACCCGAACCGTCGTCAGTTGAAACCGAATCGCGGATTGTTGAAACCGAAATCCCTGAAAGCAAAGGAAATCTGAAAAACAGCCCGGAAGCCCGCAAAGAATTGGAGAACATCCTGAAACATCCGACCTTGCCGAAATTGGAAGAGTTTATCAATAAATATAAAGATGACAATGCCTCTTATCTGCTTGTGAAAAAAGCAAAAGAAGAATATAAAAAGATTCTTCTGCATGAATAGGTTCCGCATCATGACCGAACTGACCGTCAAAGAATATCAGCAGACCGTTGACGAATGGGTACGGAAATTCGGCGTAAGATATTTTTCCGAACTCACCAATCTGGCGCAGCTTACGGAAGAAGTCGGAGAAGTTGCCCGTATTATGGCAAGGGTTTACGGAGATCAGAGTTTCAAATCGTCGGATGAGCATTATGATCTGGCAGATGAACTGGCAGACGTTCTCTTTGTCGTGATCTGCATTGCCAACCAGACAGGCATTGATCTGACCCGGGCTATCCGAAAAAATATCGAGAAAAAAACAGAGCGCGACAACAGGAGGCATCGGGAAAACGTCAAACTTTTGAATCCGGAAAGTTGACAATTTTCAAAAAATTGTCAACTCCGAATTGATTTGTTGCAATACAGTGATCTTTGGTGTACAGATATTTTTTATTCGAATCATACAGATTTACGGAAATTAAAATTCACTGCGTTACCGGTCGGCGGAAAGTAGGGGCGAATAATTATTCGCCCCTACCGGCAGCCTTGCGAAATTTAATTTCCGGAAGTCTGTAGTTACGATACGCCATAATGAACCCCTGACGGATTGGAATGAACATAATGGAAGAGACCATCAAAAATGCAATGGATCGTCTTGATCGCAACATGAGCGAGCAGGATCAGCATTCTCCCATCCCTTTCGAAGATTTTCTCAAAGAGCTTGTCAAAAATCCTTCCACTGTTATACGGAATGTTTTCCAGGTGTTTCATGATATGATGAAGCATTATGTTTCGGAAGGTGTTGACGAATATCCGAATGATCCCGAATCCATCAATTTTGTTTACTACGATTGCAGCAGACTGTTTGTTGAGGGAGCAGATCATCCCTTCTTTGCAGACAGACTTTTTGCCAACCGGCTGATCGCCCAGGTCGAAGCCTTGCGCCGTGGCGCCCAGCAGAATAAAATTTATATTTTCGACGGGCCGCCCGGGTGCGGAAAAAGCACCTTTCTGAACAATCTGCTCATGAAATTCGAGGAATATACCAACACCGACGCCGGGCTGCGATATGAGGCTGTGTGGCGGCTGAATCGGAAAGTTTTAGGCAGTTTCACGGAATCAGAAGGCATTCCCATATTTGAAAAAATGCTTCAGAGGATGGAACCTTCCGAAAATGATCCGGACCATTTTGCGGAAAAGCACAATATGCTGCATTCTTCCCAGAGTGCGGAGGGCTTCTGTATTGATGAAGATAATTCTCCGCATTTCACCGAGGATTATATCGAGGTCCCGTGTCCGAGCCACGATCATCCCATCCTGATGATTGCAAAACCCTACCGCCTGACCTTTTTCGATGATCTGTTTTCAAACGACGAATTCAAATGGAAACATTTTACTGAAAAAGAGTACGACTGGGTTTTCAGAGACAGTCCATGCACGATATGCAGTTCTATTTATAACGCTCTCCTGAACCGGCTGAAAAATCCCCGGAAAGTGTTTGATATGCTGTATGCCAGACCTTACCGCTTCAACCGGCGTCTCGGCGAAGGCATCAGCGTGTTCAACCCCGGTGACAAACCCATGCGGCAGGAAATTCTGAGCAATGCAATGCTTCAGCGCAGGATAAACTCGCTGCTCAGGGACAGCAATCAGGTCAAATATCTTTTTTCGCGCTACGCCAAAACCAACAACGGCATTTATGCCCTCATGGACATCAAATCCCATAATGTCGAGCGCGTGATCGAGCTTCACAACATCATCAGCGAGGGAGTTCACAAGGTGGAGGATATCGAGGAAAATGTGAATACCCTGCTCATGGCACTTATGAATCCCGAAGATAAAAAGAACGTCGAGAATTTCCAGTCTTTTTCGGACCGCATCGAGTATGTGCATATTCCCTATATTCTGGACTTGAATACCGAGGTCAATATTTACCGCAATATTTTCGGCAGGCATATTGACAACCATTTTCTCCCCAGAGTCCTGCACAATTTCGCGCGCGTGGTTATTTCTTCCCGGCTGAATATCAGATCGGAAGCCATGCTGGAATGGATCAGCGATCCGAAAAAATACCGTCTTTACTGCGATGACAATCTGCAGCTGCTCAAAATGGAAATCTATACAGGCTATATTCCGCCCTGGCTTTCCGACGATGACCGGAAAAATTTCACCGCCCAGCGGAGGCGGAAAATCATCGCGGAATCGGAAGCCGAAGGGCAGAAAGGCTTTTCAGGACGCGACGCCATCAAGATATTCAACGACTTCTTCTCCACTTATGCCAGAGATGACCGTCTCATCAATATGTCAACTCTGTGCAATTTTTTCACGAAAGTGAAAACAGAACTGAGCGATTCCATTCCCAGAGGACTTCTGGAATCCCTGCTTCAGATGTACAACTACACTATTCTGAACGAAGTCAAGGAATCCCTCTACTACTACAACGAAGATCAGATTTCACGGGATATCCAAAATTATATGTTTGCGGTAAATTTCGAAACCGGAGCCGTCGAAACCTGCAAATTCACCGGAGAAAAGCTTGAAATCACAGATGATTACCTGATGGGGATCGAATTCCGGCTGCTGGGTACAAAGGCGGATAAAACAAAGCGTTTTGCTTTCCGCCGCGAAACTCAGAAAGAATATACTTCGCGGACACTGACTCAGGAACATCTGGTTGAGGGGAAAGCGATCACCGAGACGGAATTGTATCAGAATCTGCATGAACGCTATGTGCATAATCTGAAAGAAAAAGTGCTGGATCCTTTTCTGGAAAATGAGAATTTCCGGCAGGCTATCAAGGATTACAATGAGGAAAACTTCAAGACATTCGACAAACGTATCCGCGACGATGTTACTTTCCTGATGAACAATCTGTGTTCCAAATGCCGATACACGGAACAGGGAGCAAAAGAAGTCTGCATGTACGTTATTGACAGCGATCTCGCAAAGAAGTTCACAACTTCGTAAAACGCCCCTGCTTAAAACAGACGCAAATCGTTTTATGACTCACCTATAACTGACGTTACGCAGCCGGACGCAGATTCATGTCCCCGATGTCATTCCTGCGGAAGCAGGAATGACAGAGTGCGTTATAATATGCGAAAAAGAGAAAATAAAATCCGAAAACGGATTTTATTTTCTCATTTCCGCACTCCTCCGTCTCCTTGTAAATTACTCCCGCATTTCCCTGTTTTCTCGGCAAGCCTTATCTGTCTTCGTCTGTTTGCTTCGCAGTTTCGCCGGATGTCTTCTGCTGTTTCCAGAATAAGACGAGGCACATCCCGTGACGTGCCGTTTTCATCAAGCGCGACAAAGGTGAGATAAGCCGAAGCCACATGACGGACAAGTCCGGTTATCAGGTCTTCCATTTCGGCGCGGACTCCGATCTCCATGGAGCTTCTTCCCACCCAGTTGAGACTTGCCTTCAGGGTAAGGAGATTTCCTATAAATCCGGGATGATAGAAATCAAGCCGGTCAATGGACGCTGTAACCACATTGCAGCGCGCATGGCGGAATGCCACCACGCCGGCCGCGGTGTCAATATGTTTCATTATGACGCCGCCGTGAACATTGCCGGCAGGGTTCGCGTCATGAGGCAGCATGACATGGGAAATAATAACGCTGCATTGTTTCGGAGTCTTTCCTTCCATAAGCCCATCACTCTGATATAATTTGCCGTAAAACGATTTTGCAAATCGTTTTATCGTCTGCCGCTGCTGAAAACGATTTTCCAGATCGTTTTACCGAAACAGACACAAAACGGCTTCCAAAGCCGTTTTACAGTAAAACGATTTTGCAAATTGTTTTATCGTCTGCTGCTGAAAACGATTTGAAAAATCGTTTTACTCCGTAATTTATGCCGGCGGTGGGAATAACGATCTCTCGTTCATACTGAAGGAAGCGTGAACTGAGGTTCTCCCAGAAGAAAATTTCCTTCGGAAATCCATTGCTTCAATATGTCGGCAATCTCGCGGGCTTTGACAATGCTGGAAAGCGGAACCGTGGGAATAGTATTTCCGTTGAAAATTATCGTCCCGCTTTTAAGCTCCGCGTAGCTGACCTGCCCGTAAGTTTTGGATATGCCGTTTCCGTAATCATAGCCGTAATCCACGATCTGAGTAAATATCTCTTCATCCGATATCGCGGTATGCTGCGCCATTTCTTCATTGAGAATAGGAATGGGAATCCCCAGCCCCACCGAAAGGGAACAGCCGTAGCCCTGAATGCTCGCGCCTCTCAGCCAGTCAGGACTCATCTGTTTCAGGTCTCCCATAACAAAAAGAGTTCCCGCGGGTTTAAGAGGAATTCCTTTTTCAGTCCGTTCTGCCGATGGTTTGTGCTGGGAACCCTGCCATGTGACATATCCGACTCCGCCGCCCAGAAATATCCGGGTCCCCAGTCCGATGGTTTTATAATATGGATCATTGAACAGAGGACTCAGCTGACCTGCGGAACAGTAATTGGCATTTCCGCCTTTGGGCTTGAGCGCGCCCATATAGGTATAAACTGTTTTATTGGTCAGGTTGACCGCGCAGTTGTAATTCTGATATCCGTTTCTCGGATTGCAGAGAACAGCATAAGGAAGAGTATCCAGCGTCACTTTCTTTTCAATCATCCGGTTCGGATAGCAGGTTGTCCCGTAAGCAGTGGCTTTGAGCCAGACCTTTTTTCCGGCAAGAAGATCATGAATGACATGCCCGCCTCCGTAGGCGAAATCTCCGGGATAAACCTTGTTTAAGGGATCATCCTCGCAGGGTTCTGTCGCGCCGATATAACAGTCCACAGCCGCGATCCCGCCGTAAGCCGGCACATTGTTCATCCAGACTTTGGCAGCTTTGATGGCAGGAACCGAATGCCCGAAATTGATAAACGCGCCGGAAGAACACATGGGAGCAAAGGTTCCTGTGGTCACAACATCAATCTGTTTTGCCGCGGCGACGGGTCCCTTTTCCCTGACAATTCCGATCATCTCCTCGGCTGTCACCACCACTGCTTTGCCGGCTTTGATTTTTTCATTGATCTCCCGATACGTTTTATTGACTTTGCATTCTTTCATTCTGATGTATTCTCCCGAT
This sequence comes from Desulfatirhabdium butyrativorans, assembly GCA_020718785.1. Lineage (GTDB taxonomy): Bacteria > Desulfobacterota > Desulfobacteria > Desulfobacterales > DYRK01 > DYRK01. The sequence continues at coordinate 7,062 of DYRK01000238.1, forward strand.
ATATAAGCCTAATTCAGTTCTGCCTTTGCATCCTTGATCTTATTTGAAATATTGTTTTTTATCCATGCTTTGTCCCACCACTCAATAGGATTCACAAATATCCCGCCGACAATCATGCCGAAATGAAGATGATCGCCGACCGCAAGCCCCGTTGTTCCGGTATGACCGATTATATCCCCTTTGGACACAATCTGTCCGTCTTTGACCTCAGAATCGCTCAAATGGGAATATGTGCTGAAAAGTCCGAAACCGTGATCAATCATGACCGTATGTCCGTAAATTCCGATGTCGCCGACAAATGCCACCCTTCCCCGGTTTCCCGCGGGAACAGGCGAATGGGCAAGGGAAGCCAGATCCACGCCCAGATGTACCTGATGATCTATGGTCCGGCCTTCATACCGGTATTCCCGATGATCCGCAAAACCGGCTCTGCCTGCCGACTTGGGCAGCCTGAGAAATGCTCCGTCCCAGTAAAGCGTCTGATCGGTATTTTTCGTTATTCCGATAAGCTGTCTGTAATTTGCCTCGCGAAGGTCTCTGTTGATCGCCAGAAATTTCTCCACCTGGGGAGCCGAAGTATCCTGAGGCACATTCACATTGAATTCGGATAATTCCCAGTCAAGGAATTTGTCGGAAATATTGAGGACATCTTTTTTGAATGTTTTTTTCCGGATAAAATACCGGAATCCTTCTTTACGGATATTTCCTGCGTAATCAGAGGCTTGAACAAAGATATCTGTCTCACCTCCCTGCCGGTAGTCCAATGCGATGAAGGCTATGAATACTTCCGCTTCTTTGTTATATTTGGAGGTGATGATGTTCCGGGCAGAATACCCCGGAAAAAAATTTTCTCCCACATAAACGCCGCTTTTGGAACATGGTTCGGATACTCTGTAAATTACGAAGCCAGCACCGCCTTGTATGATATTGTGAATCTTGCTCATCACATCCACACTGGGCGGACGGTTGTCAACCGTCACCTCTTTTTCGATAAGGGTTCTGTTTCCGTTCCACCATCTGCGCCAGGAATAATCCCTTGCCACAATCCGCAACACAGCTTTTCCGTCATTAATCCCCTTCTCTTTGAGATTCGCGGAAATGTTGAAGGATTCTTTGTTGATCCTTCCGGTTCCGAATATCCCCGCGGGCGGAAAATTCTTTTCAAAAAAAACAAATTCTTTGTCATTTTTGATGAGACCGACCCAAAGATTCCGGAGTCCGCTTTTATTATCGGACACTGTGAGAGGAAGATTCGGGGACGCGCCGATGGCCGGAAAGGGAAGATCGAACTCCACAGAAGGGTCTTCGCCTTCGAGCTTGCCCAGCACAAGCCATCCCAGAGGCAGTACCACAAGAATACACACTGCCAGAAAAAACCTTAAATTCAAATTTTTAAATTTATTTTCCAATAGGTTGCACTCCGTCTTTTCCATATAATCAGACTTCGACAATAACAATAAAACAGACGGTAATCAAGGCTTGTTTTTCGTTTCTTGACTTTTGACGATATTCACGGTAAAAAAGACCGATACTCTGAGCCGGAAGCGTAAGTTTTCTCGTT
>DYRK01000956.1 GCA_020718785.1 Desulfatirhabdium butyrativorans
CGTCTTGTGCTGATGCAAGCCGGAAGTGCTGTCAGTTCAAATCCGGTTGACGGAACAAGCTACACGGCAAATGCGGCTTTCGGCTCCGGCTCTCCGATAGGTTCAGCCAAAGTTGTCTATATCGGTACAGGAACATCTGTGAATGTAACCGGTCTGACTTCAGGCACAACTTATCATGTTGCGATTTATGATTTCAACGGCTCCGGCGGAACGGAAAACTATCTTACCACATCTCCGGAAACGGGTTCTGCTGCTGCCAAAAGTATTCCTGTGATTGCTCAGACATCTCCGGTATCTGCAACCATGAGTGAGGACGGAAATCCCACCGCTTGGAGTACGCCGACAATCACGGCAACGGATGCGGATAGTGATACACTGACATGGAGCAAAACAAGCGGTTCTTCATACGCAACAGTTTCAGGCACAGGCGCTTCGCCGACAATTACTTATTCCCCGCCCGGAAACTGGAACGGCTCGGACAGTTTTGTTGTCCGTGTTACAGATGCTGACGGTTATGATGAAATAACCGTGAATGTAACGGTCACTGCTGTCAATGATGCGCCAGTGATAGATATGGCGCCCATGGGCGTACAAATACAGGAAGACGAATCGTTTACAATTCCATTTAGCTTTTTTAGCGTAACCGACCCTGACAACACTTATCCGGACGATTTTTCTCTGATAGTTCAGAACGGTTCAAATTACACAGTTTCAGGAACAGCGGTAACACCGAATAGCAATTATAACGGCACGCTGACTGTTCCGGTCAAAGTGAATGACGGCGGACTTGACAGCAATATCTGGAATCTCAGCGTAACGGTCAATGCAGTCAACGATGCGCCGGTAAATACGGCGATTCCGACCTTCAGCGGCAACATGGTTGTAGGACAGACGATGACTGCTGCTTCCGGCACATGGAACGATACGATTGATACGGCTGTAAGCGGTACTTCGACAATTACTTACGCGTATCAGTGGCAACGGGCAAACGACAGCAGCGGAACAGGAGTTGCGGATATTTCCGGCGCAACAAGCGGCACTTATATTCTGACCGCCTCGGACAGCGGCAAATATATCCGGGTGAAAGTCACCGGCACGGATAACGGCGTGGGAACTCCGGCAACTCAGTCAACGGATGCCTTCAGTGTTTATAAAGGTATGCCTACGGTGACAACCGGCACGGAATCGGGCGTCGGAATGACTTCTGCGACATTCAATGGAATCGTGAATGCCAAAGACAATGCCTCGGTGACGAATATCCGTTTCGACTACGGCACGACCACGGGCTACGGCTTGACAATAAACGCTTCGCCGACTACGGCTACGGGAAGTTCCGATACTGCCGTATCCGCAACGCCGACAGACCTCGGCGCGGGAGTGACGTATCACTACAGAGCAGTTGCCACGGTTGACGGCGTGGATGTTTTCGGCACTGACCGGACATTCACGACAGCTACAACGGCAATGGCAGCCCCCGGCTATTCGCTTCAGTTTGACGGGACGAATTATGTAACCTGTGCAGATACTCCGTTTCAGATTGCAGCCGGAACTTGGGAAGCATGGTTCAAGCTGGACAGTTTCACGGCTGCTTCGCAACCTGTCATATCAAAAGACGGTCCGGGTTTTACTGATGACGCAGTGATTACCATATTGCCCGATCCTGATAACGGCATTATGTTCCGTATCAACAAAAGTGATTCTACAAATCAGGACGTGTACTCTGACAGCGCAGTTTCAACAGGAACATGGTATCATG
>DYRK01000008.1 GCA_020718785.1 Desulfatirhabdium butyrativorans
AAGCCGGGGAGCCTCCCCGGCAAGTGCGTTCCCAAGCAGGGGCTTGGGAACGAGACAGCGGATAGTTTTTCCATCAGACAGATATATAATTAGGTATCGCAATCCGGGAAGGACTTTTCGGGAGATATATCCCATATTTTCAGCCGATTGGGAAAACATCCGGGTCAGATATGCAACTATATGATTTATATGTTTAAATATGAAAATGAAATTAAAATGTAAAAGATCATTCAAAAGTTCTTGACAAAACCAAATGATAAATGATAAACATACTCTTTGTTTGCGGATAGTTTTTCCATCAGACAGATATATAATTAGGTATCGCAATCCGGGAAGGACTTTTCGGGAGATATATCCCATATTTTCAGCCGATTGGGAAAACATCCGGGTCAGATATGCAACTATATGATTTATATGTTTAAATATGAAAATGAAATTAAAATGTAAAAGATCATTCAAAAGTTCTTGACAAAACCAAATGATAAATGATAAACATACTCTTTGTTTATAGAGGGTGCGGGATATACGTCTGATGACGTTCGGATAAACAAAATTTGCCCGGCATCGTTTCGCAGCCGCTGATTTTTGAAAGGAGGGGTGCAAACCGTAAACAGGCTGATTTGTGTTTCAAGGTCATCGGAAACGATTTTTTTTGTGTAAGAGAACTTATTAACCGAAACAAGGAGGATAGTGAATGCCAAGTTACGTAATCGCTGAAAAGTGTGACGGCTGTAAAGGTGGGGACAAAACCGCATGTATGTATATTTGCCCCAACGATCTGATGGTGCTGGATCCCAACGCAATGAAGGCTTACAATCAGGAGCCGGATCAGTGCTGGGAATGTTTTTCCTGTGTGAAGATCTGCCCGACCCAGGCAATCGAAGTCAGAGGCTATGCCGACTTTGTGCCGCTGGGAAGCAGTATAATGCCGATGTTGAGTTCCGAAGACGTGATGTGGACCTGCAAGTTCAGAAACGGACTTATCAAACGCTTCAAGTTCCCCATCCGTACCACTCCCGAAGGACAGGCCAATGCTTACAAGAGTCTGAAAGGCAAAGACCTTAACAGTGCGCTGCTCTCCACCGAAGAGGCGGATGGCATGACTATGCGGAAGCCGATTGCAACTGTCTAAGTATTGCAACTGTCTGAAGTGTTGAAATTTGAATTGAAAACAGAAATTTTTTAAGGAGGAAACAGTATGGCATTACCGAACAAACCAGTGGGTGAGCTCAAGGCAGTAAAGGATCCGGCAGTTGAAGAACGCGAAGTTGATTTTCTGATCGTGGGCGGCGGCATGGCAGCATGCGGCGCTGCATTCGAAGCCAAAAAATGGATGGATGACAAACAGACCGTCCTGCTGGTTGACAAAGCAGCAATGGAACGGAGCGGCGCGGTTGCTCAGGGACTTTCGGCTATCAACACTTATGTCGGCGAGAATTCTCCGGATGATTACGTCCGCATGGTCCGCAACGACCTGATGGGCATTGTCCGGGAAGACCTGATCTTCGACCTGGGCTGCCATGTTGACGATTCGGTTCATCTGTTTGAGGAATGGGGACTTCCGATCTGGAAGAAAGACGAAAAAGGCAAAACGCTCGACGGTGCCAAAGGCTTGAAAATGGGAACGCTGAAAGCCGGTGCCAAACCTGTCCGTACCGGCAAATGGCAGATCATGATCAACGGCGAATCCTATAAAAGAATCGTCGCGGAAGCTGCCAAGCTGGCTATCGGAGAAGAAAATGTCCTGGAGCGTGTTTTCATCGTGGAACTGCTGCTGGATGCCAACAAACCCAACCAGATTGCTGGAGCAATCGGCTTCTCGGTCCGTGAGAACAAAGTTTTTATCATCAAATGCAAAACCATGATGATCGCCTGCGGCGGCGCTGTGAACATCTATCAGCCCCGTTCGGTCGGCGAGGGCAAAGGCCGTGCATGGTATCCGGTATGGAACTCCGGCTCCACCTATTATCTCGGAATGAGAGTGGGCGCGGAACTTTCCATGATGGAAAACCGTTTCACCCCGGCACGTTTCAAAGACGGTTACGGCCCTGTGGGTGCATGGTTCCTTCTGTTCAAGGCCAAAGCCCTCAACGGTCTGGGCGAAAATTTTGCCGCCAGCGATTTCGCGAAGAAAGAACTTCAGAAATATGCTCCTTACGGAACTGCCGCGATTACGCCGACCTGTCTGCGTAACCACCTGATGCTCTGCGAAATGAAAGAAGGCCGCGGACCCATTATGATGGATACCGTGACTGCTCTGGCAGAACTCGGCAAAACCATGGACAAGAAAGAACTCAAGCATCTGGAATCCGAAGCTTGGGAAGACTTCCTTGACATGACCTGCGGTCAGGCAAACCTGTGGTGCGCCACCAACACCGAGCCTGAAAAGAAGAACTCCGAAGTTATGCCGACCGAACCGTATCTGCTCGGTTCCCACTCCGGCTGCTGCGGTTTCTGGGTCTCGGGTCCGGATCTGGAATGGATCCCGGATGCCTACAAAATCAAGGCTGACAACGGCAAAGTTTACAACCGTATGACCACGGTCAACGGTCTGTTCACTTCCGGTGACGGTGTGGGATGCTCGGGTCACAAGTTTTCTTCTGGTTCCCATGCAGAAGGCCGTATGGCTGTGAAACAGATGGTACGCTACGCGAAAGATCACGCGGATTACAAACCGGCTCTCAAACCGTCCAAAGAGGAACTGGTGGGCATTGTTTACAAACCGGTGCGGACTTTCCTGGAAAGCTGCAACTACACCACTGCGATTGACATCAACCCCAATTATCTCAAACCCGAGGGAATGATGTACCGCCTCATGAAAGCTACCCATGAGTACGGCGCAGGAACTGCAACCTTTTACCTGACCACCAGCAAGAATCTCGAAGTAGTTATGGATCTTCTCCAGACCATGCGCGAAGATGCCGAGAAACTTGCGGCGGGCGATCTCCATGAACTGATGAGATGCTGGGAAATGCTGCACCGTATCTGGACAGTGGAATCCCATCTGCGTCACATCCAGTATCGCAAAGAAACCCGTTACCCCGGATTCTATTATCAGGCAGACTATCCGGGCCAGGATGACAAGAACTGGTTCTGCTTCACCAACTCCAAGTATGATCCCGCTGCAAATAAATGGGATACATTCAAGAAGGAGTACATCAAGATTTTCCCGGATAAATAATGAGAATTGAAGATTGAAGGCAGTCCGCGCAGGAATGCAGGTGAACCCTGCATTCCGGAATGCAGGGTCCGCCTGAAAATCTGCAATTTTCGATAAACCAGCATACCTCCAGGTGTCACCGATGCCTGGAGGTTTTTATTAATGGGAAGTGAGAAGTGAGAAGTGAGAAATATTTCTCACTTCTCACTTCTCACTTCTCAATAATAAGGAGGGATAGCATGGCAATAGACAAAAGCGGAAGCATCCTGGTTGTCGGCGGAGGAATTTCGGGTCTGACTACGGCCATTGAGGCTGCCGAAGTAGGGTATGAGGTATTTCTGGTTGAAAAAAATCCTTATCTGGGCGGAAGGGTAGCACAACTGAATCAGTATTTCCCCAAATTATGCCCTCCCACCTGCGGGCTTGAGATCAACTTCAGAAGAATCAAAGACAATCCGAAAATCAAAGTCCTCACGCTCGCCGAAGTTGCGGAAGTCAACGGAAAACCCGGGGCATATAATGTCAGCCTCAAAATAGCTCCCCGATATGTCAACGAAAACTGTACATGTTGCGGGGATTGCGCGACGGTGTGTGAAACCGAAATTTCCAGTGAGTTCAATTTCGGAATGAACAAAATCAAAGGCGCGTATCTGCCGCATGAAATGGCTTTTCCTGCCCGTTTTGTCATTTCTCCGCAGATTATCGGAACCGAAGACGCGAAACGCTGCAAAGAAGCCTGCAAATACAATGCCGTGGACCTGGACATGTCTGCCAAAACCATGAATATCAAGGTCGGCGCTATTGTCTGGGCAACGGGCTGGATGCCTTATGACGCCGGAAAGATAGACAATCTCGGTTTCGGCAGATACCCCAACATTATCACCAATATGATGATGGAACGGCTGGCCGCGCCTAATGGACCCACCGGCGGAAAAATCCGCCGTCCCTCGGATGACAAAGAGCCGGAAAGCATTGCTTTTGTCCAATGTGCCGGTTCAAGGGATGAAAACCATCTCCCCTACTGTTCCTATATCTGCTGCATGGCATCTTTGAAACAGACCACCTATATCCGGGAGCAGTATCCCAACGCCAAAATCTATATTTTTTATATTGATCTCCGGGCCCCGGGACATCGCTATGAAAAATTTTACAAACAGATCAAAAGCGACGAGAATGTGGTGCTGGTCAAAGGCAAAGTGGCAGAGGTCGCCGAAGATCCCAAAACCCGGAATATCACCGTAATCGCAGAAAACGCCGTGACGGGCGAGAAAATCAAACAGACCGTTGAGATGGTCGTTCTTGCCACAGGCATGCAGCCCACGGCTGCGGCCAAAAAACTTCCTGCTGATTTGGAATACACCGCGGACGGTTTTATTGTGAACGATTTTGCAAAGGGCGGTATGTTTGCCGCAGGATGCGCCAACAAACCCGCGGATGTGGTATCGTCAAACCAGAATGCGACCGGCATGGCTCTGAAAGCCATTCAGACAGTGAGAAGTGAATAGTGAGAAGTGAAATAACTCACCGCTGACCGCTGATAACTGAAATTGGGAGGAAAAATGGATAAGAAGAAATACGGTGTTTATATCTGCACAGGCTGCGGAATCGGGGATATCCTGGACATAAAAGCATTGAGCGGTGTCCCGGAGGATGAAGGGCTTCCTGTCCAGACGCATCCTTTTCTCTGCGGAAAAGAGGGTGTTGACCTGATAAAAAAAGATATCGCGGAAGGAACCAACGCGATGGTGATTGCCGGCTGTTCGCGCCGCGTCAATTTCGACACATTCCGCTTTGAGGGCTGTATCGTTGACAGGGTGAACCTCAGAGAGCAGGTGATCTGGTCCCACCCGCGGTCCGAATTCCCCGCGCTTCAGGAAGATCAGAAAGATGACGGCGAGCATTTTGACAAGGTTCAGATGCTGGCTGAAGATTACATGAGGATGGGGATGGCGCGGATAGAAAAAGTCAGTCTGCCCGAACCCTACAAACCGGATACTTTCACCCGGAAGATTCTGGTCATCGGCGGCGGCATCACAGGTATTTCCGCAGCCGTGGAAGCAGCCAAAGCCGGTTACGAAGTGACCATTGCGGAAAAAGAACCGCATATCGGCGGTTATGCGGCAAAAGTGCGAAAACAACTCCCCCTCGAATACCCTTATGAAGATCTGATATCGCCTGTTATTCAGTCGAAAGTCGCCGAACTGGAAAAATACCCGAATATAAAGGTAAAAACATCGGCAGTCGTAGCCCGTGTCGCGGGACAGCCTGGCGAATTCACTGTCACCTTTAAAAAGCCGGGTGAAAAGATAGAATTCGACGTGCCTTATCCGCTGCCGCCGGAAATGAAAGTGGACGAAAGCGGCAAGGAACTCGAAGCTGAAAAGCTGCACGAGCGGTATATGGAATACAACAAGGGCAGAAAAGACATTCTGACCATTGATCCCGAAGGCGAGAAATTCGGCGCGGTTGTTCTCGCAGCCGGCTGGCGTCCGTATCAGGCAGCAGAAGGAGAATTTGCCCATCTCGGATTCGGCAAGTTGCCGGATGTTGTCACCAACCATCAGTTTGAAGAGATCGCAGCCAAAGGCAAGATCATCCGCCCCTCGGACGGCAAAGAGGCAAAAGCGGTGGCTTTTATCCAAAGCCCTGGCAAAGGCGAAGATGACAGCGATTTCGAATTCGCGGGTTCTGTCACAAGTCTTGTGGCACTCAAGCAGGCAAAATATGTGCGTGACGATTATGAGGACGGCAAAGCATATATTTTCTATCAGCATATGCGGACTCCTGGACTTTCCGAGAATTTTTACAAGAGTATCCAGCAGGACCCGGGCATTTTCCTGACTAAAGGCAGTGTGATCGGGGTTGCCGAAAACAGCGGGGGATTGGTTGTCGAAGCAGATGACACACTTTTGGGCAAAGCCATCAAAGTCAAAGCCGATATGGTTGTTCTGGGAACCGGCATGGTTCCGGTCACGGCAGACGATCCGGTGATCAATCTGGCATACCGCCAGGGACCTTCTTTCCGTGACATCAAGCTGTTCAACAGCTATTGCGATTCCAATTTTATATGTTTCCCTTATGAGACACAGAGAACCGGCATCTATGCCGCGGGTGCGATCCGGCGCAGCATGACCATGGAAGAATGTATAGATGACGCTGCCGGCGCTGCTCTGAAAGCAATTCAGTGCGTGGAATCGGTGAACAGAGGCGTGGCTGTGCATCCACGGTCCGGCGATATGACTTTCCCGGATTTCTTTTTCCAGAGATGCACACAGTGCAAACGCTGTACCGAAGAATGTCCTTTCGGTGCTTTGGATGATGATCCCAAAGGCACACCCAAACCCAATCCTGCGCGGTGCCGCCGTTGCGGAACCTGCATGGGCGCATGTCCTGAACGGATCATCGGTTTTGCCGACTACAATATTGACAGCATCGGATCCATGGTCAAGTCAATCAAAGTGCCTTCCGAAGACGATTACAGCGAACCGCCCCTGCGGATTCTCGGGCTGGTATGTGAAAACGACGCATATCCCGCGCTGGATATAGCCGGATTGAACAAACTCAGCTATTCCGCGGAAGTCCGCTTTGTTCCGGTACGCTGTCTCGGATCTGTGAATGTGGTCTGGATCAAAGACGCGCTTTCCAAAGGAATGGACGGCGTATTTCTGCTGGGCTGCAAACACGGCGATGATTATCAGTGCCATTTTGTCAAAGGAAGCGAACTGGCGGAAATCCGTGTCAAAAAGATCGGCGACGCGCTGACAAGTCTGGCTCTGGAACTCGAACGCGTGCGGCAGTTCCAGATTGCCATTGACGAATATGACAAGATTCCCGGAATTATCAATTCCTTTGTGGCAGAAGTCGAGGCATTGGGTCCCAACCCGTTCAAAGGATTCTAATAAAAAAATGGTCAGGGGTGAGAGGTCAGGGGTCAGGGGAAGATTGCTTTTCTTCCTCTGACCCCGAACCCCGAACCTCTAAAATAAGGCATCCGGAAGCCTGTCCCCTCTTCAGGAGAAAAGGACGAAAAAAGAGATGGTACGGCAACGTTGTGAAATTTATTTTTCACAGATACCCGACATATTTTCTTAAAGTCCCGAAAACCAAGGGCATCAAGGTAAAGGCGCACGTGAGATCAGGATCTGCAGAATCAATTATGTACATCCTGTAAATCCCTATTCCGCGTGCTTTGGTAGATACACCCTCATTCGTAGGGGCTTGCCGGCGGCAAGCCCCTACAGTGTGCATTTGTTATCGGAGGTATTTGTATGGCCGATAGGCATCTTATTGAGCCTGATCTTGAATTTATCAAAAATATCAGGGAACTCGGCGGAGATACCCTGAAAAAGTGTTTCCAGTGCGCCACCTGTTCGGTAGCCTGTCCGATTTCTCCGGATAACAGACCCTTTCCCAGAAAGGAAATGATTGCAGCATCCTGGGGGCTTAAAGACAGACTGGTGGGCAATGCCGACATCTGGCTTTGCCACAATTGCGGAGACTGCTCCACCCTGTGTCCCAGGGGCGCAAAACCGGGAGATGTTCTTGCCGCTGTCCGCGCCCAGGCAGTCACAGAATATGCTGTGCCGAGGTCTTTGGGCAAAATGGTCAATGATCCCAGACAACTGCCTATTCTTCTGGCAATTCCCGCGGCGATTTTCATCGTGCTGGGGCTGATCACTGGGCTGCTGAACTTCAGTCCCGCAGGGGATGAAATTGTTCATTCCAAATTCTTCTCCACATGGCTGGTTGACATGATTATGGTTCCCGCGTCTATCTGGACTGCGGTGATATTCGCGCTGGGAATCAAGAGCTTTATGAACGACATCCATCAGAACGCGCTGGCAGACGGCAAGACGGATAAGAAAACCATTGAGCCGATAGAATTTCTCAAAGCGCTGGGACGGATGATTCCGGTGATTCTCAGACATGACAAATTCAACGAATGTTCTGAAAACAGAGAACGGTCAACAACTCACATGATGGTGTTTTTCGGATTCGTCGGGCTGTTTATCGTGACCTCGATTTTCTTTGTGGTGCTGTATATTTTTCAGATTCACGGGCCTTATTCCCAGCTGAATCCGGTAAAATGGCTGGGCAATGTGGCGGGTATTTCTCTGGTGATCGGCAGTCTGCTGATGATCAAAGACCGTCTGGCAAAACCGGATCAGGTGAGCAGCTACAAAGACTGGTCCCTGCTGGGTCTTGCGCTGGGACTGGGGCTTACAGGTCTGCTGACAGAAATGACACGGCTCGGAGGATTGGCAGGTTTTTCGTATCTTCTTTATTTCATCCATCTGATGCTGGTATTCTGTCTGTTTGTCTATCTGCCGTATTCGAAGCTTGCCCATCTGGTTTACAGGACAGTGGCTTTGACTTACGCGGAATACTCGAACAGAAAGTAGGGGCATGTCGGCGACATGCCCGTCCGCGGTATGAATCGCAGATAAAAAATTAAAGGGGGAAGACAGAGATGTCTTCCCCCTTTGTTTTTCCGACAGCAGAAACCGAGTTTTTTTTGAGAAAACTCGGTAAAGCGGGTTTCAAACCCGCTTTACTGTGTGTTCGGAATTGTTTTTATACCTGAAGAAAGGGAATCGCTTTTCCTGTACGGTAAGCCAATGCCTGACAGGTGGCGATAAGCTGTCCGTCCTGATCTGTGACCCTGATGTCATAGCTCGCGGTTTTACGGGTACGGCTGATTTCCCGCGCTTCAGCCCGCAGACATGTGCCCGGATTCGGGCTGGATATGTATGTCACGTTGACGTTCAGTGCCACAGCAACGGTTCCGTCGCTCTGTCCCACGGTCTCAAAAGCTTCGTCAATGAGCGCAAAAACCGCTCCGCCGTGGGCGCGTGCATAAATATTGTCCATTGTTGCCGGATCATAGATCATTTCCACTGCGGAATAGCCTTGTTCAAGCTCTGCCAGTTTTATATTCAGCGATTTTGCAAAGGGTTCTTTTTCCACTGCCCGGTAAATCGCGGCTTTAACATTCGGGTCCACTGTCTTTCTCCATATCGCTTATCTGATTGTATAAGGGTCCGAACCCTGATTTTCAGGATTATTGTATTGTAACGACTTAGGCTTTTTCTCCGATTTCATATAGAGAACTCGTCTAGACTTTTGACCGGCATCGGGGCAGATGCAAGGGATAAATCCTCAAAATCGCAGGGTTTAGGGAGATATCTCTGACTTTTTAAAAGTTAATAATATCAATTCATTATAAAAAGTCTAGACGAGTTCAGAAAATCAGGCGAAAAATCAGCTTCGTTTGACCATACAATAGTATCAATATCGGAATTTATCCTGACATTTTTAAAGTAATCAATATTCATCAGGGGCTCAAATATCTCACCATCCAGATGGGGTTTTAAATCAACAAGTCTGACAATATTGTCCTCAAATGTCAATTTCAGTTTATACTCAGCGAGATAGCTCACATCTTTTACAAAGTGCATAAATCCTGAATTGGAAAAACAGCAGTCTCATTGCCGTACTTGGCATGGAAATGCGGCGGCGGATGTTCTTTGTGATACATCGCAATAATAATTCCTAAAAATCTACTTATTTCAGGCAGATATTATTCCTCATCCAATCTTTAAACTCATCATATTGAATTCGTCTTTCGAGTTATGCGTAAGCTCAAATAATAAATCACCTTGATCTGTTCGGGACGCAATCCTAATGATTTATATGTATGTCCTCTGCTGTCGCTGAATTCAACCTCAAAGGCATGTCCGTGTGCAAGAATTTCTACCACTGTTCCGACCTGTCCGCGCCATAAGCCGTGTTCGGGCAAATCAACAGTTAATGCTACTGTATCAAGCAATCCGACCGTGTTTCGCATCTCAATAATCTCACTCGTTACCCGGCACGTAACAACCGGTCAGTCTGGGATAAGGTATATCAGGTTCGATAATCCACGCGCTCCTGATTATTGCATGTCTGCCTTCCCGTTCCAGGGGAAAGTCAACTTGATACCGTTGCCCGTATTCATCCTTCAAACCCGGTTCCGCCTCATATTCTTTCACCGCTTTCAGAAGAATATCACGCAACTCGTCCGCATCGTCGGAGGTCATACTCAAAAACGATGAAAACATACGGGCTTTGTGTCTGCCTTTCCGGTGCGTCGGACTGAGACTGTAATCCCGCAATTTCCGAATGTCAACTATGGCAAAATCCGAATTGGGTAACTTCATCTGTCCGCTGTCAGTAAGAATGCCGCATTGCTGTCTGTCGGGTTAAGAACTTCATGAACCCTGTCCCCGAGTCCGATCATCAGACGGATGATTCAGGCGGCGTATCTCTGAATACAGTTTCACGGTTTGATCTGATTTGACGCCGAGATATCGGGAAACGGCGGGCAAAGATTTTGTCCGCTTATCTGACACAGATGACAAATCTGCTTGCCAGTATGACGGGATCATTTGTAATCAGAGGAATATTCAAATATCTTGCTGTCCCTGCAATCAGTCTGTCATGCAGTTCGGGAATGTCCGTTATCTCAAATGAAGAGTCAATTATATCTATCGAAAGTTTTTCCTCTCTGTAGTTCAATGAATTTTCAAGCAGACTTCTTATATTTTTTACTGATACGGGAATCCTCTGTTTTTCATGCAGATACCCTATTTCAAACAGGACAGCCGATGGGATAACAATAATGTTTTCCCCCTCATCGGCTTTTCTGAAAACGGAATCGGCGTTCTCATTTATTACTTTCACCCCGTTGAGAAACTTTATCAGTGCCTGTGTGTCCGTAGCATATCTGTTCATATTCCGCTTTCAGATTCGTCAAGAATATGCGCCGAAGAATTCCGGCTCAGTTCTTTCAAATCCTGTCCGAGTCCTTCATAGTCAACGGTAAAATCACTGAAAAGCCCTCCGAGTTTTATTATTTTCCTCTTATTTTCCAGAAAAACGACCAGTACTTCGACCGGCTTGTGAAATACAGGTGTTTCAACAAGTTCCACTTTTCCGTTTTTATAAATTCCTTCTATTGCATAATTCATATAACATTCCTTCATTTCTGAAAAAGCCTAATCATGAAGATGAGCAATCTGGGGTTGTCTGTTCCATCGGGAGTCGGAATCGGACCGGCACGGAGCCGCCCCGGAGAATTTTCATACACATTTCCGAAGAAGCTTATGCGAAATCAGATGATGTCCGCTGATTCTGAGGCAGGGCAGGATACAACGGCGGGCAAAGAAAAGATTTTGCCCGCCCTGCCCGGCTGTCTCACTGGCGGCAGGGGATTCCGGCAACACCATTCAAAGATAGCTCCGACCCCGCCGTCCGGCGCAACGACTTATTATAATTTTAACATATTTAACAGGTTATGGCACAACAATAAATCCCATCGTGGTAAAATGATGATCAGCCGTGAAAGCATGGGACAATTGCAGTTCCTGCATCACGGCAAATGATGTACAATCAGTAAATGAGAAATCCTGACCGGCATAGTGTTCAAAAATCGTCCATGCACATTCTTCATGCGTTTCACTGACTCGGATGATCTCAACAAGCCCGCTTTCACTCAGTCGGTTCGCGGTTTTCCGAAATTGAACCGCCACATCATGATACATCCTGTATCGGATAAGAGTGACAGACTCACTTAACACAGAATTTGTCGTCACAAATGTATATCCTTCATCAAGGAGCCGGAGATTGGCAGCTTCGGCTATGTCGTGATCAGTATCTTTCCGGTCGGTCAAAGCGTACCGCGCCCATGTATCAACAAATATTCTCTGCATGGCGGACCTGTTTTTTGCAGAGATATTCGTCGTGATGACGGGCTGCATTATGAGGAGACATTCCCTCACCCAATCCTTGCCCGAGCCTCTGCATGAGTTGTCTGGCTTCGTCCGGCCCCATAGTCTGAGATGCCGGCTGATACTTTGCCGAATATGCTGTCAAATATGATGAAACAGCCCGGCACACAAGATCGGAGAGTGTCTCTCCCTGCTGCACGGCAATCTGTTGAGCGTGTTGCCGAAGTTCACGGGGAAATCGGACAGTCAGTTCATTGTCCGGACTTAGGCTTATATTTTTCATGTAACACGGAGCCTCACTTTTCTGCTTCGGGGCGGGTGCCGCCTCATCGCCTGATATTGTAATCCTAAATGAGTTGTGAACTTCTTACGAGATATGAACTGCCGGGAGCCGGAATCGGAGCGGCACGGAGTCACCCCCGGAGAATTTTCATACGCATTTCCAAAGAAGCTTATGCGAAATCTGAGGCAGGATACAATGGCGGACAAAGAAAAGATTTTGCCCGCATTGCTTGGCTTTTATTGCCTGACCGCCGATGCTTTTTGAATCCGATTTGTTTTTTCTAAGCTGCAAAACGAAGCATTTCAAGAGTGATTCCTCTGTCTGATTCCTCTCTGGCACGGCTCAGTATCGCCCTGTTGATTTCGGACGAAATATATTCTTCTCCGCAGTTGCTGCAAATCTGAGCCGGTACATTTTTAAAAATCAGTGTTGTATCATCCTTTTCCAGAAGAACGGTTGTATAGCCGCTTTCTGTAATGCCGTTTCTGCATATTGCACACTTCATTTTATTCTCCCTGAAAAATCGGAAGTCCATTTTGCTTTATCCGGTTTATATGCCGTAACAATCACGATAATTCTCTCAGTATGATTTATTGCCGCAACCACATGCAGAGGTTTTCTTTCCGATGTACGCCCGTTTATCAGCAGGCTCGGAAGGGGTAAATCTTCGTCATACCGCTCGATAATTTCCCCCTTTTTCAGAACAGTCTCAACATCATCTTCATGAATGTCCCGCCGGAACATCCTTTGAGAAGCATGAATTCTGTACTCAATAACAAAATCGGCTGTATTTCCGTTAATCAGGTCGGCTATTTTTGCCATTTCAACTGTTGTGATGTTCTTTTAATGATCGGTGCCGGGAGCCGGAATCGAACTGGCACGAAGCCGCCCGGAGAATTTTCATACGCATTTCCGAAGAAGCTTATGCGAAATCAGATAAAGATTTTGCCCACCCTACTTAGCTGTCATGTTAGAGTTCTTGTCAATCTTTCTCAATAGGCAACAATCTGATACGGATACGGTCTTGCTCGATAACAACCGCACTCCCCTCATTCAGAGCATTTTCAATAGCCGGCAAATTTGCCGGCAGCAGAGCAACCTGATATCTCGGATGACGCTGTGATATTCTGCGGAACAGGATGACAGAAGGTTTTGTTCCGCTCCGTAAAGCCAATAATGTTGCGAAATCGGTATCTGCCGATACAACAATACGATCTGTGTTTTTCGCTGCTGTAAAAATTTCTGTGTCGGAAGCGTGCTGAATGCCGATCTCCCTGACATGAACCGTGTCATATCCTGCCTGACGCAGACCGTCTGCCACAAAGGGGGAGAGGGCATTATCTATGAGAAATCTCATCTCAGGCAGCTTTCAGCAGAGGCAGTTCACGTTCTCTGACGGCTTCTGCCGCATATCTCAGCGATTCTGTTATGTCATCAGCCTCAGGATCGGGATATGCCTCTAAAATTTCATCAATCATCATACCGTCTGCAATCATGCCGACCGTTGCGGCAACGGGGATACGCAGACCTCTTAACACAGGGAAGACCGCCCATCTGATCAGAACTGACTGTAATTCTTGTAATTTTCATAGCAGATTCCTTTATTTTATGCCGGGTACTGTTATGCGTAAGCCGGAATCGAACCGGCACGGAGCCGCCCGGAGAATTTTTATACGCATTTCCGAAGAAGCTTATGCGAAATCAGATGATGTCCATGATTCCGAGGCAGGATACAAACGGCGGGCAAAGAAAAGGTTTTGCCTGTGCCTGCTTGGCTAAGTCATTCGAGCGAATCACCCTGATATTTCGCCTCTCTTTCAAGTATATATATTCAAATTCTGTACTCTGTACCGTTATCCCTCTATTAATTCATAAGCAATTGTATCTGCACTTAAATCCTGTTCATCAGTCCATACGATTCCGCAAAAAAAAGGTTTTACCTGTTTAAAATAGTTTTTATCTTTTAATTGCGTAAATACACCTTTCTCAAGGTATGGTTTAACATCAAATATCCCTGATCGTCCGTCAGACAATTCAACAAATAATGTATAGTCATTATTTGCATTAACCTTTTTTACCTTCAGCATTTTTCACCTCAACGGTTCTATTTTATACGGTTTTTGACCTTCAATCGCCAGTTTCCAATCAGCCGTTAAATCTTCCCGGTGAATCTCAATCCATGCTTTTATTAATTTCAGTTTATTATTTGGCAGTTCACCTTTTAAAACATCACCTTCCGGTATCGAGATAACTGCATCATACTCGGCATAATTTGCATGGATATGAGGTGTTTTATGCTCTTTATCGTCAAAGTAATACATATAAATAATTATTCCATAAAACATTGAAATAGTCGGCATATCAATACCTCTCTTCACCTTCTTCTTAAATGTTCCATATTTTGAATGAGCATATATTTGAAATATTGCTGAACTGCAAGTGATTGGTGGTGCCGGGAGCCGGAACCGGACCGGGACGGAGCCGCCCGGAGAATTTTCATACGCATTTTCAAAGAAGCTTATGCGAAATCAGATGATGTTAGGCAGGATACAAACGGCGGGCAGAGAAAAGATTTTGCCCACCCTGCTTAGCTGCAATAACGGCTTAGGCTTTTTCTCCGATTTCATATAGAAAATCAGGCGAAAAATCAGCTTCGTTTGACCATACAATAGTATCAATATCGGAATTTATCCTGACATTTTTAAAGTAATCAATATTCATCAGGGGCTCAAATATCTCACCATCCAGATGGGGTTTTAAATCAACAAGTCTGACAATATTGTCCTCAAATGTCAATTTCAGTTTATACTCAGTGAGATAGCTCACATCTTTTACAAAGTGCATAACTTTCTCCTACACCAACGGTTCTATCTTGTGAAGCGGTTTCTTTGCAGCAGCCAGTTGCCAGTTCTTCATAAGCTCTTCTCTGTGATCAAAAGCCCATTCCAATACCAATGAAACAACACGCCTCGGAAGAGCGCCTTCTATTATCCGCAAATCCTGAATTGAAAAAACAGCAGTCTCATTGCCGTACTTGGCATGGAAATGCGGCGGCGGATGTTCTTTGTGATACATCGCAATAATAATTCCTAAAAATCTACTTATTTCAGGCAGATATTATTCCTCATCCAATCTTTGAACTCATCATATTGAATTCATCCGGATTTTTTATAACTGATTATCGGTTTTCCTGCTGACATACAAAATCGGATGTTATATGGAATGCAAATTTCATGCCGGCTCCTATTCCGACCCACGCGTAATCTCAAATGAACTGCAAACTTTTTACGAACAGATAAATCAGGCGGTGCCGGGAGCCGGAATCGGAGCGGCACGGAGCCGCCCGGATAATTTTCATACGCATTTCCGAAGAAGCTTATGCGAAATCAGATGATGTTCCCTGATTCTGAGGCAGGATACAAATGGTGGGCAAAGAAAAGATTTTGCCCGCCCTGCTTGACTGCCGTGACACACCTCCAGCCGAGTAATAATACCGGGAGCTTAGACGTTTATATGGCTTAAACGGCTGACTTTTAATTGGTCACGGCGCTGCTCCGCCTGCCAGAGATCATATTGAACCTGCTGATTCATCCAGCTTTCAGGCGTTGTATCAAAAGCGATTGACAGCCTTACAGACATTTCAGGAGTAATCCGTGAACGTCCCTTCAGAATATTCGACAGTGTTTTGCAGCTTACACCCAATGATTCAGCCGCTTCGGAGATACTCAGCCCCAAAGGTCCGAGGCAAAGTTCCCTGAGAATTTCTCCCGGATGGGGAGGATTGTGCATACGCATGTATAACCTCAATGGTAATCTTCGTAATCAACATCAGCGGCATCTTCAATCACAAATTTAAATGTAACCCGCCAGTTTCCGCTCACTTTGACAGACCATCTTCCTTTTCTGTCACCGATCAGTTCATGCAGGTTCAGACCCGGCAGATTCATATCTTCCGGGCATACAGCAACATTCAGGCGACCCAGAATTAATCGCAGACGTTCTGAATGCTTGGCTTGAACGCCTGATTTGATGCCCTTGATGAAAAATTTTTCCAAGCCTTTATGTCTGAAGTTTTTAATCACTGATCAATTTCAGACAGTTCCGGGAGTCGGAATTGAACCGGCAAGGAGCCGCCCGGAGAATTTTCAACTTGACCAATTTTCACGGACAAATGAATCGGGCAGATTTTTCATGTGTCTGTCATTTGCCACCAGAATAAGATCGTAAAATTTTGCTGTCGAAGCTATCAGCAGATCAACATCAGGAACAGTCTTTCCTTTTTTACTCAGTTCCGCCTTTGTCTGCCCGTAAATCTCCCATACCGGTCTTGTTACAGGAACAGGGGGGACAGCCAGTATCAATGCTCTTAATCTGACCATGTTATATTCTTTTCTTCGGGAACGCTCTATCCCATAAAATAGTTCACCGACAGATGCCTCACACATATAAACCACATCGTCATGTATTCTGCCGAAAGCACGGACTGTATTCCGTTCTTCCGGCGTGAGTTTCTTTTCATCCCCGCCCCATCCGTTCATGAGATAAATACAGTGATTCGTGTCAAACAGGTATGCCATACAGATTATTCCAGATTCGGCATATCAGTATTTATACGGGAATGTTCAATAATTTCTAAAAGTTCCTGCGATGCATCCGAATGATATTCACCCGGAATGAGATTTAAAAAATATCTCTGTTTTTCCGGTGTGATGAACGGCAATGCCTCATTTTTTCCGGCACGGTTTTTCATTTTTATATCTGTATCAATGATTACACGCAGATATGTTTCCGGCGGAAAATGATAATATTTCATCTTTTCAGAAAAATCTTTTAATGTTGTCCTGATTTCCATAGATTTTCTTCTTTTCTTCTCAATGACCTAACCAGTTTTTATGCAGTTTTTTTTCCTGCTGACATCCGGGAAAGCATATTATCGGGTTTCCGGCTGACGTACAAAATCGGATGTTGTATGGAACGCAAATTTCATGCCGACTTCTATTCCGAGTTATGCGTAAGCTCAAATGAACTGCAAATTCAGATAATGATCGGTGTGCCGAGAGCCGGAACCGGACCGGGACGGAGCCGCCCGGAGAATTTTCATACGCATTTCCAAAGAAGCTTATGCAAAGTCAGATGATGTCCCTCATTCTGAGGCAGCATACACATATGAATACAGTTTCACGGTTTAATCTGATTTGACGCCGAAATATCGGGAAACGGCGGGCAAAGAAAAGATTTTGTCCGCCCTGCTGTTATACTGTGATTTCTCTGTCTCTGTTTTTGTCCTGCAAGCAGACGTTCGGTACGTCTGATCCAGAATTCCAACTGTTCCTGTCGTGATTTACCCGAAAGCAGTTGTGCAACATATTCCGCACCCCGACGTTTCAGGGCGATACATTCCGGTTCATGGATCATCATAATGAATAACCTCCGAGGGTGAATAAATTCCGATAGGTCCGTATCCGTTCAGGACATTGACCGCGTTGTATTTCGAAATTTTGTCGAAATGTACGATGTGTCTGAAATTCCAACTGACTATGAGGTCGCATCCTGACACGGCGGCGATGGCAACATGCAGTGCGTCACCGAGTGATTTTTCAGTGACGACACCCGAACTGACATAGTTCATCTGCATATCCAGAGCTGCCTGATCAGGGACGACAATGACCGCTTTCTCAGCGTATTCGGCGAAAAACATCCGGATTCTCTCGGGCGCGGGTTCGATCTCCGCCTCAACAACCGCGGAAGTCACCAAAACAAAACGTCCCGTATCCACCTCCTCAAAAAACTGTCTGCTCGGTTCGGAAAATTCCTGATCAAATACGCCGCCGAAAACGGATGTGTCTGCATATATCTTCATAGTTACCAAATGAATAGTATTTTATAGTATTCAGTCGGTTTTGAAACCGGCACCATATCGTCCGGTGAGAAACCGGTGAAGAATGTTGAGCGAGCCGACATAATCAGCCTGTTCCGCGTACCCGCATTTCAGACACTCAAATTCCTCTCCCTTCCGGTTCTCCCTCTGCGTATGGGTACAGCGGGGACACCGCTGACTGGTTTTGAACGGGCTGACAGACCGGAAGAAAACACGGTTTTCCTCGCAGCGCATCTGAATTATTCTCAGCAGTTCCCGGTAATTCCAGTTGCTCAGAGTCTTACGGAATTCTTTGCTTTCACTCTTCTCTTTCGTATTCTGTTTCAGATTTTTCAACTTTTCGGTGACGGCAAGTCTTATCCCGCTGTTTTTAAAATAATCTTTCACAGTTTTATGAATACAGTACGACAGCTCTTTTTTTGCTCTTTTATATGCCTTCGAACCCTGATGTTTTCTTTTTATTTTTGAAATCAGCGGCTTAATATCATTTCCGAGAAATTCCCGCTCCGAAGCCGTCATCAGATGATTTATTCCCGCATCAATGCCGACAGCTTTTCCGAACTCCTTCTTTTCTCCGGTTTCAATCTCAAAAGATATCTGCACATAATCGCGGTGTATGACAACTGAAGATGCTGTTTTTCCGCTGTGTTCCCATCTGAGAAACTGCCTGTGTTTTTTCAGCGGAATGTATAATTTCATCTCTTTTCCGACCGATGAGATAATCAGCCATAAATCAAAGGAATTACGCCCTTTTTCAATTACGGCGGTCTGGGATGAGAGCGTCATTTTCTTTCCGTTATGCACGGGTTTCACCGGATCATTGAATATTTCCTGTCCGAGCAGTTCCTCAACCTCACGTTCGGCGGAGCTTTTTCTTCTGTTTTCAGTATTTTTTGCACCGAGAACCATGGAAAGAGCCTCTCTTGCCGCACACTGACGCATTCTCGCGGTGAACCATGTTTCCGGCAGACCGTATATCTCTTTTTTTATATCATTTTTTATTTTTATTTCAGGATGTTCCCAGAAATAATCAATAAAAAAATTTGTCACCTGTGCATATTCGTCAAGAATTTCATTCAGAATTTTCAGCTTTTCCGCCGTTGCAAATTTCAGCGTTGTTTTTGACGACCTTGTTATTTTCATTCCGACTCCGTACCATAGTATTCAATGTTATTGAATACTATATAATTCTATCTGAATCAGTAAAAGAATATAATACCTTATACTCGATATCTCGGCACCATAAAGCAGAGTTCGGCGCTGAACGCAAATTTCATGCCGACTTCTATTCCGAGTTATGCGTAAGCTCAAATGAACTGCAAACTTTTTACGAACAGATAAATCAGGCGGCGCCGGGAGCCGGAATCGGAACGGCACGGAGCCGCCCCGGAGAATTTTCATACGCATTTTCGAAGAAGCTTATGCGAAATCAGATGATGTCCCTGATTCTGAGGCAGGATACAATGGCGGGCAAAGAAAAAATTTTGCCCGCCTTGCTTGGCTTCGCCTGTCTGAGATGAGGCATACTGCGGAATTCCTGTGAGTTCCGTTCTGAGTCATAACGATTGAGATATGCTCGCCGTCCGCTTCATTCCACGGTTATATTTTTTGATGATTATAAACTTACCATATAATATCAATCGGATACTCTTTGAAAATGCTGTCGCAGGCGATCACCGGAAGATTTTCGGAAATAGCCTGTGCGATTATGAGCCTGTCAAACGGATCCCTGTGATGAAAAGGAAGTTTCATCATTTCGGAAAGATGAGCCAGTCTGACATGAAGAATGTCAATTTCATTTTCTTCCAGTTTTTCGGGGATAAACTGATCAAAATGTCTGAGCAGTTCAAGCTTTCCGATGCTGACCTTGATCGCCGTTTCCCATAAGCTTGCCACGCTCATAACAAGCTTATTGTCAAAATCTTCCATAAATTCTCTGGCTTGCCGGCTCAGTCTCTCACTTCCGGCGACGAATCGGAGAAAGCTGCTTGTGTCAAGCAATGCACGCATCACATATAATCCTGAAAATCCTCAAGCGGTTCGTCGAAGTCATCGGACATTTTTATCAGTCCCTTCGCGCTGCCGAAACGGCGTTTCCTTTTCTGTCCGGTGAGGGGAACAAGTTTTACCACAGGTTTTCCGTTTCTGCTGATCACTACCTCGTTTCCGTCGATACTCCGGGCAATGAGTTCCGGAAGACAGTTTTCCGCCTTCACTATGTCAACATCCAACATTTGCCACTCCTCATAGTTACCTTTTTTAAATTTAAAAAAATAAATAAGCGGTGAACGAAGCGAATCCGTAAAACCATGTGTTATGCAGATTTTTTCCTGCTGACATCCGGGAAATATATTATCGGATTTCCTGCTGACATACAAAATCGGATGTTGTATGGAACGCAAATTTCATACCGACTCATATTCCGACCTACGCGTAAACTCAAATGAACTGCGAACTTTTTACGAACAGATAAAATGGTGGTGCCGGGAGCCGGAATCGGAGCCGCCCGGAGAATTTTCATACGCATTTCCGAAGAAGCTTATGCGAAATCAGATGATGTTAGGCAGGATACAAACGGCGGGCAAAGAAAAGATTTTGCCCGCCCTGCTTGGCTTATTATCCAATGTACATGTCAAAAAATTCATTAATTTCATAACAGGGTCTCACAGTGTGTATTGCACGATGACAATTTGGACACAAAGGAACGAGATCATCAATTGGATTAACGGAATAGACATTTTGAATCAAGGATATTTCTTTTATGTGATGAACTTCAATTATATGACACTGTATGTTTCTGTACTTATCCTTAACGGCTGTGTTACAGCACATACATGCATAACCATAATGTGAT
Organism: Desulfatirhabdium butyrativorans; assembly: GCA_020718785.1. Classification (GTDB taxonomy): domain Bacteria; phylum Desulfobacterota; class Desulfobacteria; order Desulfobacterales; family DYRK01; genus DYRK01. The sequence continues at coordinate 20,944 of DYRK01000008.1, forward strand.
AAACAAATTTCCCGCGCCTTAGAAGATCTCTCTATGATTTTTGAAATTCGCTCAACTCGTTCCTCCTCAGTATAAGTTTTTATTACTTCGGGATTAGCTGGAACATCTATTGATTTAATTCCTATTACCCTAGAATAATTATTGATTCCATGCGGAATGAGCTTCCAAATTCCGTTTGGTATATCATTGCCTGGGCGAAAAATAATACCTTGGTCAACCAAATCAGCCCTAACGAATTGAACGGTATTTGCCCACTTTGATGCCGAATTTCTATACCTCTCAGTACACTCACTTAAGGTTAATCCTGGAAAAACCTTCGCAAGCTCAACGTAAATATTGCTTGTTTTCATTCCTTCGCTTCTTGACGCAAGAAGTTTAATTAATTCTTTCTTTATTAACTCTCGATGCGGTATTGCCATGACCATCCCTTCAATAACTAAAATAACAATCGAAATTATAACAATCCCAAACTTTTTTGACTCCGCCCGGTCTGCTTCGTCGGGCAAAATATAACGCCGAATTAAGCGGCAGGGGCGTTTTGGTTAACGGCAGCCCCGTAACTCTTAAATCAAATTCGTTACTTTTTCAACATCAATCCACCGTAAGCCCCTGTCCGCTTCAATGACGGGTTATGCCTCTGCCATTGTCAGTATCTCATTTTTAACAAATAACAGGTTCCTGTATATCAGTTTTAAATCATGCAGTTTTGAGGAATCAAAGTTCTGAGATATAAAATACTGATATTTATCAGTATCCAGTTTTTCCAAAATGGTAAAATGCCAGTTTCCGCCTGTTATATAAGCTCCTTTTATAAATTTCCAGTCATTCAGTTCAACGGCGCTTATAAGTTCCGCCAGGAGCTGCGGTCTCGGATTTCCGTATTCCTCACTTCTTTTAAACTCCTGAATGAAAAAATAAGGTTTTCTGCTGTCTGTCAGCCCTTCGGAAACTGCATAATCCACTGTGCCGGTCAATATAAACCTGCCGGTTCTGTAAGTCATATGCAGCTCGTAAAAATCTCTGATATTCTTTTCAAACGATTTGAACCTTACTCTGTTCAGAATCGGGGCTATGAAATTGACTTTCAGATCCTCCTCACTGTAAATTTCAATCAGTGATCTGTTATCCTCCAGCAGACATTTCAGAAATATTTCTGCGGACCCGTCTGTTTCGACTGTACTGTTCAGCCATTCGTCAAAAATGCTTTCATCAAGATTCCTTTCAATGTCAAACAGTTTTTTTAAATCAGCATCCCTGATTTTACTGTACCAGTAGGTCGGAATTCTGTTCTCATCCCTTCCTTCCAGTATGTCAACTTTTCTCTTTAACTCATCTATCTCTTTCAGCAGTTTTGCTTCAATCTCACTGTTCATATAACATATCCCGGTTAAATGTAAATTCACTTCATACAGCATACAGCATTTCAGAGGCATAACCATTGATTATACGTCAGATGCCGTCTAACTCATGACTTTTTTTACCGTCAATTTTCTGAATCCGATTTTCACGGATTAACCTGCGACTACCTTCCGCCCATTGATCCGGAAACGATGATTCCCGAATTTTGTCAATCTTTTTCTGAGGGATCCGGAAACATTTCTGAAACAGAGAATTATACGGATATTGTGGTGCCGGGAGTCGGAATCGAACCGACATGGGGTTGCCCCCGGAGGATTTTGAGTCCTCTGCGTCTACCAGTTTCACCATCCCGGCTTATTGGGAAGAGTAAAAGCCTTATATCCGAATCCTGATCGCTTGTCAACAAAAAAATTGCCGCATTTTTGCACAAGCTTAAAAAAGAGCCAGAATCTCTGTTGCAGGCACTGTCCCCTGTCTTAAAATCTTCGGAAAATCCGAGGAAATATCAACCACCGTGGAGCCGACCCCGCCTTTCAGAGTTCCGGCATCCACTATCAAATCAAGCTGTTGGGCAAGCTCGGGGTCGAGATCCGAAACTCGGGAACATCCGGGACTGCCTGCAAGATTCGCACTCGTTCCCGTAATCGGACACCCCGCGGCACGAATCAACTCAGCCCCGACCCGATGCCCGCACATTCTGACGCCGATTTTGCCTGTCCCCGCGGTCAGTGCAGACGTAAGGCTTTCATTTGCCTCAAATACCAGCGTGACTTTTCCGGGCCAGAATGTATCCATAATGCGGATTGCCGCACTCGGAATTTTCCTCACCAAGCGATCCAAATCCTTTTTATCCTGAATCAATATCAGAATCGCTTTGTCACGGGAACGGCCCTTGATGTCAAAAATGCGCTCCACAGCCTGAGCATTGAACGCATCTGCACCTAATCCGTAAAGGCAGGTCGTGGGAAACATCACCAGCCCGCCTTTTCGGATCACCTTTGCCGCGTCCGCAATATGATCGGCGCGGGGATTTTCAGGATTGATCTTTAATCTCTCAGGCATACACCGTCACAATTTCAGTAGATCGAAAAGTTTCATAAATTCGGAGCGCGAAAACAGCGCCGGATCCGGAGTGCAAAAATAGAGCGCAGCGGTTTTTTGCATATATTCAGGCAGTCCGGCAGGGTGCAAAAAAGCGCTTCGCTCTATTTTTGCACTCCGGATTAATGGCAGGGTGCAAAAAAGCGCTTCGCTCTATTTTTGCACTCCGGATTAATGATTTACTTAACAGAGGAGCTTTCTTGCTTTCCGATCCACCTGATCTGACATCTCTTTTTTGAATTCCTTGAGCCGCTTACCGAGTTCCGAATCGGAAAGTGCAAGAATCTGGACTGCCAGAATACCGGCATTTCTCGCTCCGGATTTTCCCAGAGCCATTGTAGCCACAGGAATTCCCGGAGGCATCTGAACCGTGGAAAGCAGCGAGTCCAATCCGTTGAGGCAGGATGAATCAATGGGAACGCCGATAACCGGCAGCACCGTATGAGCCGCGAGAGCTCCGGCAAGATGTGCGGCATGTCCCGCGCCGGCAATAATCACCTGCATCCCCCGATCCTGTGCAGAATTGGCAAAATGTGCGGCTTTTTCAGGGCTTCGGTGTGCGGAAGCAATGGTCATTTCAAAGGGAATTCCGAATTTTTTCAAAATCCCGACCGTCTCTTCCATGACATCAAGATCGGAATCGCTGCCCATCACAATCCCTACAGCGGGCGGCGATTCCATCCGTCTGATCGCTTTCTGACCGATATCTTTGCGATAATGAACTTTATCCCATTTGATTTCAGACACGGCTTTATATGCCCTTGATACGGCTTTTTTGACCGAATCTCCGAGCGCCGTAACCCCGAGAACCCGTCCGCCCTGAGTCACGACCTTTCCATCAGCCGCGGCTGTACCCGCATGAAACACCACAACATCTCTCATGCGGCTCACGTCTTCAAGTCCTGAAATTACTTTTCCTTTTTCATAAGACTCGGGATATCCTCCGGATGCCATGACCACGCAGACCGCGGCTCTGTCCTCGATATCGAGCTTGCAACGATCCAGTCGTCCTTCGATCACGGCCTCCATAATCGGCACAATGTCATTCTTTATGCGAATCAGCAGGGGCTGCGCCTCGGGATCTCCGAAACGGGCGTTGAATTCCAGCACTTTGATCTGATCTTTGTCAATCATCAGACCCGCGTACAGCACGCCCTTATACGGACGCCCTTCGGCTGCCATTGCCTCGACCGCGGGAATCATCACTTCCCGCATAATCTTTTTATGCAGATAAGAATCCACTACCGGCGCGGGAGAATATGCGCCCATACCGCCGGTATTGGGACCCCGGTCATTGTCGAAAACCGCTTTGTGATCTTGGGAAGAAGGCAGGGGCAGCACGATTTTGCCGTCGGTAAAAGCCAAAAAAGAGGCTTCCTCTCCGGTGAGACATTCCTCCACTACGACTTTGTTTCCCGCGTCTCCGAATGCACGATCTTTGATGATCTTTCGTAGCGCGTCCATAGCCTCGTCTTCTGTGGCGCAGACTATCACGCCTTTGCCCGCGGCAAGACCGTCGGCTTTTACGACAATAGGCATACCCATTTTGTGGATAAAAGATTTTGCCTCTTCGTAATCCGTGAATATCTGACCCCGGGCAGTGGGAATGCCGTAGGTGTTCATCAAAGTTTTTGCAAAAGATTTGCTGGCTTCGATTTCCGCGGCTTTTCGGCTTGCCCCGAAAATTTTCAGACCTTCTTTTTCAAAGAGGTCAACAATCCCTTTGGAAAGAGGTCCTTCGGGACCGACTACGGTGAGATCAATCTTTTCTTCTTTTGCGAAAATAAGAAGTTTGTCAATATCTTCCGCGCTGATGGGAACACATTCCGCGAGATCGGCAATCCCTGCATTCCCGGGCGCACAATATATTTTTTCGACTTTCGGGCTTTGGGCGATTTTCCAGACTAAGGCATGTTCCCTGCCGCCGCCGCCGATGACTAATATTTTCATGAAAAAAACCCCTCCGGCATATTTCGATGATCAAATTTTTTTGTCATTTATTGAATTGGTAGGGTGGGCAGCGGGCTGCCCACCCTACTTAACTGTTATAGATTTTTTCTCGTTCCCAAGCCCCGGCTTGGGAACGCACTTGCAGGGGAAGCCCCGGCTTCCCGTGAGGGGAGACGACCCGAAGCCGGGGCTTCGGGCGCAGATACATTCCTAAGCCGGGGCTTGGGAACGAGAAAACGAGAAAATCATGCAAAAAACCGCTGCGCTCTATTTTTGCACTCCGGAGCGACGTTTTACCTCGATGCCTACATGCAAAAAACCGCTGCGCTCTATTTTTGCACTCCGGAGCGATGTTTTGCCTCGATGCCCAGTTGAATCAGCCGGTCAAGCAATTGGCTGAAAGACATGCCCGCGGCTTTTGCCGCCTGCGGAAAAAGGCTGGTACGGGTCATGCCGGGAATGGTATTGGTTTCAAGCACATAGATTTCACTGTCTTTCAGAATCATGTCGGTACGGCTGTATCCTTTGCAATGCAGGGCAGTATGGGCAATTTTTGCATAATTCCGAGCTTTTTCAGTGAGTTCCCTGTCAATGTGTGCAGGACAGATTTCCTTTGTGACTCCGGCAACATATTTGGCTTCATAATCGAAAAATTCATGACGCTCATCCGGAATGATTTCTATCAGCGGCAAAGCTTCCGGGTCTTGATTGCCGATCACTCCGCCGGTCAGTTCTATACCTTTTATATAAGACTCGATAAGAACTGCTTCATCATATTTGAAAGCTTTATCCAGCGCGGTTTTCAGAGAAGCTTCGGTTTTCACCACGGACATGCCCACGCTCGATCCCGCGGATACCGGTTTGACCATCAGCGGAAGTCCGAGCGTCTCCGAACAGGCTTGGGGATCAACCGTATCTCCCTTTTTCACAACAATATAAGGCGGAACCAAGAGTCCGGCTTTTTCATAAAGCTGTTTTGAAAGGGCTTTGTTCATGGCAACCGCGCTGCCGAGAACTCCTGATCCCTGATAAGGAATATTCAGAAGATCGAGCAGACCCTGAACCGTGCCGTCTTCGCCGTTGGGTCCGTGCAGGATAATCAGTGCCGCGTCAATCTGAGCCGCGTCTGCAACTATCCGCGGAATATCGCTTGCAGGATCATAGCGGATAACATTGTATTTTTCCTTATCTAAGGAATCAAAAACCTGATTGCCGCTGTTCAAGGAAACTTCGCGCTCCGGAGATCTGCCTCCGGAAAGAAGCGCGATGGTGAGTTTTTTCATGGATTCACGCTGCTGTTAAAAAGTTGCTGTTTGGTCCGGTTGTATTCGTCAATTGTGATCATATTATTTTCAAGCATCCGGACAAGTTCTTTCAGTTCCCGAATTCTTACTGTTGCCGGGTCTTCGATCTGACGGAAAGGCTCGAATGTATCGTTCATTCCCAGAGTCGGCGGCATGTTTACGGGGCTGCCTATCTTGAACGAAGCGAATCCGCCGAGAAAACTTATTTCAAGCGATCTGCCGTTGAACATCGGGGTATTCAATGTATCCCTCAGATTTCTGCCTTCCTGTCTGATGCGTCTGAAAAAATAATATCCCGAAAAAAGAATCAGCGATGAACATCCGATAAGAATCCATACCATGTATTCGGTAATCCCTCGGAAAAAAAGAACCACACATCCCACCAGTGCAACAAGAATCACATGAAGCACCAGAATGGTATATGCCATCATAAGACCTTTGAACAATCCGGTTTTTTCTTTTTTCTGCTCTGTCATATTATTTCTCTTTATCCGCAGGGATATTTTTTCCCAGATGTTCGACAACCTTTTCCGCATATTTCTGAGGCATCTCGAACATGACAGCGGTGTTTCGTATTGTATTCAGTTTCATAATCAGAAAATTCAGCTTTTTCATAGTCCTGTATTTTTCCGCGGTGTCTTCCATACCGGCAAGCAGGTCTTCGGTCCGAATTATTTCTTTTTTCAATTCGATTTCCGGCGGAAGGCAATCCGCGTTTTTCAGGATTTTGTACGCGAGCCTGAGTTCTTCCGGAACACAGCAGTCATCCTCGAAAACAAGAGGCTTGCCATACCCGGGCAGATCGTCGAATTGCCCTTCTTTCTGAGCTTTTTTAATCCGCTCTTCAATTATTTTTTCAAAACCCGGCAACATAATTATTTTCTCAGAATTAGGAATTACGCACCTGAATTTATTTTTTTCCTCGTTCCCAAGCCCTGGCTTGGGAACGCATCTGCTCCCGAAGCCCCGGCTTCGGTCCGTTTCCCGCAACGGGAAGCCGGGGCTTCCCCGGCAAGTGCGTTCCCAAGCTGGGGCTTGGGAACGAGGAAAGAGGAAAAACAAAAAAAGGTCGCTCTGAATTTTCCAGAGAGACCTTTGTCTGAATCTAAAGTGGTGGCGATGCAGGGATTTGAACCCCGGACACTGCGGATATGAGCCGCATGCT
>DYRK01000239.1 GCA_020718785.1 Desulfatirhabdium butyrativorans
AAAGCAAGCAGTTTATCCATAAACGGATCCAAACGTACACAGTCTTCTGTATAATCTAACACACATTGCTGATTACGGTCAATAATTGCAATAAGATTATTCAGATTATGATGAGATGCAAAAAGAAACGCCTCCCATACAGAACCTTCGTAACATTCTCCGTCCCCGAGTAGTACAAAAGTTAAAAAATCTTTGCTGTCCATTTTAGCACTTAAAGCGATACCTGCCCCGATTCCAAGACCGTGCCCCAGTGACCCAGTATCCGCTTCAATTCCCGGAATACGACGGTCGGGATGTCCTCCGAGTCTGCTTCCGTTCTGTCCGAATGTTTTAAGTTCGGTGACATCAAAAAAGCCCAAATCTGCTAAAACAGCAAAAAGAGCGATTCCCGAATGCCCCTTGCTCAATATAAACCTGTCGCGCTCTTGCCATTGCGGTTTTTGAGGATCAAGTCTCAGTATGCCGCCGTAATAAAGTGCGACAAGAATGTCAGTGCAAGACAGAGCCCCGCCGATATGACCTTTTCCGGACGAAACAACCATTTCCAGAATTTGGGACCTTATTTCAACCGCTTTCTTTTCTAATTGCACAATATTCATCAAAAGGGACCTTTGAATTTTTTTTCGTAAGAATAAAACTCTTCGCCGGATAAATCAGCTTCAGGGAGTTTCATCTTTTCCTCAACAGCCCGAATAATATTTATCGCATTCGGATAATATTCATTTTCCAGCGGACGAGTACACGGACAGTGAGCATTTGCAAAACCGAGACGTATAATAGGCGTCTTCAATTCTTTCATACAGGAATCATAAACACGAGTCGCCACTTCCGCACCGAAACCGCAATGTATCCAATCATAATCACCAATAATCAAATGTCCAGTCTTTTTTACAGAATCTATCACTGTCGTATGATCAAACGGTGAAATTGACCGGACATCAATAACTTCAATATTGATTCCCCGCTTTTTCATTACCTCGGCAGCTTTGACAGCTTCGACATTCATCCATGAAACCCCGACAACCGTCACATCATCTCCTTCACGAAGTACCTGACATCCTTCAAGAGAAAGAGAATCCGTTTTTTCATCAATCTCTCCGATGACATCATACAACCAACGGTGTTCAATAAAAACGACAGGATTATCATCTCGTATAGCTGAGATTAACATTCCTTTGGCATCTTTCGGCGTTGAAGGCATAACCACTTTCAAACCCGGAACATGTGCAAACCATGAATGAAGCGTCTTACTATGCTGCCAAGACTGTCCCCATCCTCGACCGATAATTGCCCGAATAACCATCGGAATCTTGAAAGCACCGCATGTTCCATAATGATAGCTGGCAATCATATTTGTCAACTGATTCATAGCAAGAAGCATAAAGTCAACTCGCATGTGTACATGTACCGGTCGCATTCCATTGAGCGCAGCACCTAAGCCGAAGCCTGTCATGGCATCCTCACTCAGCGGCGTACTGAAACAGCGATCTTTGCCAAACTCCTCCACCAAATTTTTTGAACTGCCAAATATTCGTTTATGATCTGCCACATCAATTCCATAAACAAATACACTCGGATCCCGCCGCATTTCCTGTGCCATTGCTTCATTGATGGCTTCACGATAAGTAATTGTCCTGATCATGCGTAAACATCCTCGTATGCCAAAGTGTATTCAGGTAAAGGAGACTTCTGAGCAAATAACAGACTATTTTCTATCTGTTTATCAATAGCCTCTTCCAATTCAAGCAACTCATTTTCGGAAAGTGTCTGAAGTATTTTTTTACGCTGAAAATGGACAGGATCACGCTTGAACCATACATCAAATTCTTCTCTTGATCTGTAACCTGCTTTAAAATCTTCAAAAACTCCCACATGCTCAAGGTATCTGTAATATTTCAGATACATAAAACACGGACTGCCATTCTTCTGCATCATTTTCAATGCGTCTTGAGTAAGATTATAAATAACTTCAACATCCGTTGAATCACTTTCAAAAACATTGCAGTCAAACTTACGCACAATATCTGCTATGGATTTATAGCCATGTCTTTCGTCAGCAGGCACATGAACTGCTAACCCATTATCTTCACAAATAAAAATAACTGGCAATTTTTTCAGACAAGCAAAATTCAAACTTTCCCAGAAAACCCCTTCATCAATCGCGCCGTCACCAAAGAAGACCGCTACAACTTTTTTATTCCCAGTCAATTTGTTTGCAAAAGCTGCTCCGACCGAAACAGGAATATGACTGCCCACAATGGCAGATGTACAAATAAGCCCGGCTTCAGGAGACATCAGATGCATGGAACCGGCTTTCCCTTTGGATGTACCTGTTATTTTGCCATACATTTCAGCAAAAAAATTATCTGTTTCCATTGTCTTAGCCAGATAAATACCATGACTTCTGTATGTACCCAAAATTTGATCTTCTGACTTGAGAGCGCCACATACTCCCGCGGCAATTGCCTCTTCCCCCATGGACATGTGCATAGGCGTTTTCATTTCGTCTTCAAGGTAATGCTCCCGAATCTTTTCCTCCGCACGACGAATCAGATACATTTTTCGATAAAGTTCAACATTCAGCGATTTCATAGAGTTGTCCTTAGTTTTACATTTTCTGTATTAGACATAATGAATCTGCTGATAACAGCCATTGGAACGCTCACATATATATCACCATTGACAATTAATTTTTGCGCCTCTTCCAAAGAGAAACATTCCACCTCTGCAATTTCCTTATCGTGATTGCTACGATTTTCATATTCCTGTTGTGTGATATTCGCCATAAAAATGTATGTAAGATTCGGATTTCGATTGGGCGAATTGGTAATCGGGGGAAGAATCTCCAAACGCTTCAGGTCTCCGATTTTTATACCGGTTTCTTCGGCTAATTCCCTACATGCTGCCTGAACAGGAGTTTCATTTTCCTCTGAACTCCCTGCCGGCAATTCCAATGTTTCATCATTGATTACCGGTCGTTTTACCCTGACCATCACTATGGAGTGATTTTCGATCACAGGCAGTATAATTACCTGAAACCGGCTGTACTCAACAGTAAAATATCCGCCCCGGTTCCGAACCGCAAACCAGGGATTTTCATGGACAGTTTCAACAGGCGTGAGCCATGAACACTGCGGCGCAAAAAGTCTCGGATCGTCAATTTCAGGCATAGCCGCTCACTCTTTTATCCGACAAAACCCCGGTTCCGCCTGTGACTAACACTTTTTTATCTTTGTAAAACATCGTTCACCCCGAAAACTACTTTATCCATTACCTTGATTGTATAATCCCATCTGAAATGACCGCGTCTATCAGGATATTTTTATATCCATACGGATTTCATCTAAAACTGCCGCAATATCCTTCGCCACAGATGCCGTTACATTTGATTCACTGCCCTCATGTTTATGGTGAGGAAATGTCGCCAAATCTGGAAAATGAGGTGAGTTATCATAACGAAATATCATAATTCCATCCGGATTCTGATAATGGTAAGCATACATATAGTGTTCAATTCCGTACTGAACATTGACAAATTCCCGAACATGCAGAACAGAACCGTCATAAAAAAAGATGCTTCCCCGAATAAATCCGATGTATGAGCTGCGTTTATCATATGTGATACATGATGACTGTACGCCGGCAGTATTACTGATAAGGATGCTTATATCTTGAAAATATACTTCAATCAATTCAACGTGATCTCTTCCAAAGCCTGCCGCTGAAAATTAAGAATCTGAACGGTTTTAATTTCTCCGAACCATTCGATAAAATCCAAAGATTCGTCTGCATTTCCTGTTTCAAAGCGGTGTCCGAATTCGTCAGAAGTCATATTATATTTTTCCTCAAAATATCTTAACTGTCCTCCGGTTCTCTCTATTGCCAGTTCCAGCATACGCAGTTCCGAACGTATAGCCGATTCAATAAGCGGTCTGATCGCAACCGGTGTATTTCCTGATATAGTTATTTTCTGTAACATCTGTTTTCTCCCATGTAAATCGTTGTAAGTTGCTGATTCTGCGTTCCCGACTTTTTCAGATTTTCATCCGCTACATAGAATATTATACAGATAATTTTAACCGATAAAAGCTGTTCGTAAAAAGATATCTCAACAGGTTAAAAAGGAGTCGTTGCAATATCGGTTAAAAATATTTTTATTTCTTCATCTGAAACCTGATCAGGTACAAATTCAACTTGTTCACTATAATTTATATCATCAAAAAAACATAACTGCTGCCGGAATAATTTTTCGCTGAATAATTTTCCGAAAATCTCAACGGCTCTGTCTGACAGCTGACGCAAGGTATAATGATTTTTCAGAATAAAATATAAATCCACATAATCTTTCCATTTTGCCCTTTTCCCTAAAGCAAAGGACTTCATCGCAGATAAATCCAATAAATCAGGCATAGAAATCATTTTATCAAACTTCACCGGATGGAGAATCTGATACGGATAGCTGTAAAATGTCAGTTTTACAGAATTGATAACAACAGTTAATTCTTCGTCACTTTGATAAAGCTGGTGAAAAGAAAAACCGCTTTTTTCAATTTTGTCGGCTATCTTTTTTTTTCTCAGTTTGTCATATTTGAACAAATCAAAATCAACCGATCTTCGGTGACCGATATGTAACGCTATCGCCGTTCCTCCGACCAGATAAAACTCCCGCTTAAAGGCTCTGACCAAAGGCAAAAGTTCAATTTGCGCCTCAGTTAATATCTCCTTATGCATTCTTTTTAAAGTATAAATTGAAAAAATTAATAACTTCAGGATAATAATTGACTCTTTCTCTGTTAATATCCTGATAAAAAATTTCTGCCACTTTTTTAATGCCTGCCAGATCAAACAGCTTTTTGATGCAGGGTATATCACCGTAATTCAAAACTGATTCAACTAAAGCGTTCAGATCAAGATTTTCTTTTTCCGATTCTTTGACCCACCAGAAAAGATACCCGTACTCTTTAATAAATTCCTTAATTCCGTCAAGATTCATATTTCCTGCTCCGCCTGTGACTGACACTTTTTTATCTTTGCAAAACATTATGTTATCCAGTCCGAAATTCAGAAAATTCAAATTTTTATCGTCATTTCAATCGGTCTTCTGTCACCTTCAATACTTCATAAATATCAATTCGTTCGGAAGCCGAAATGCTGTCGCCCTCATGTTTATGATGAGGAAAAGTTTCAATATTTCTCCAATGAGGTTTATTGTCCCATCTTATTATTAATTCTCCGTCTGTTTTCTGCCAGTGATACGAATATTTCTGATAATCCGATGTGTGCAGCTCGGTTATGTATAACAGCGTTCCGTCTGTAACCCTTGCTTTCACTCTAAGCAGTCTTACAGATGATTCATCAACAAATTCAGTAAGATACACAGAATCAATGAGGTGTGATTCTCTCAAGGCGGATACTATATGATACACGCCTTTAATTCCTTATATTTTTTGACCCACTCTTTATATCCGAGATGATATCCTTCCCATACCATCAGATCGTCCCACTCAGAAAAAATCTCTTCTCCCGATTCTTCAACTTTTTTTTTAAAATCAACGAAATCTCTTCCGTATTTCTGTTCCAGTTCCTGACACTTGCTTCGATAGTATTCAGCCTTATTTAATGATTTGTCAGTCAGTAAAGCGATGATCTCCCGGGCGGAGATCATCTCAGCCGCATATTTCGGAAGTTTTATTGTGATATCTCTATATGCTGATGCATCCTGAATCATTTATCTCCTCCTGAATCAGATCACAATGAACAGGAATTCTCATCTTGTCCCTGTTCAAGGCAATGCCTGAACAAAATGCGTTCCTACTTCAGACATCATTCATCTTTAGCAAGCATGGTATCAAGACTTTTTTGCTGTTTTAACCCATCCACCACCGCGCCGATTGCCTCAATAAAACGCGGGACAATGCAATTATAAATTTCATAAGCAACCGGTTCATTATAGATATGGACGATTTCATTCCGTTTCCTGACCATTTTGACAAAGTCTTTCTCATACTGTTCCGGAATCATGCCTGTCTGATAAGCTGATTTGAAGCAGTCCATCGGCGAGTAGCATTCAAGCCCTTTCTCCTCGCTCAGAAAGAGTTTCAAAGTCTTCCATAATGCTTCAAAAGAATACTCAAACCGCTTTGTCACCACTTCGGCTTTGACCTGAAATTCATAATCAAAAAACTGGCTCTGCTGCAAATTTGAAAAGGCTTTTTCCAGATTTGCGATTTTCATTTCAAGTTTTCTGCTGTATGCCATATTTCAATGTTCTCAAGAGCGAATTTTCTGAACGTATTGTCAACCTTGCCGAAGTCCACCAGATCAATTTTTCTCAGTGTGTCTGTTTCATCATTCAGTTCCTGGCAGAGCGACAGAAAAACAGCATCGCTCGATTTCATCCTTGCTGATAATGCCGATGTCAATATCTGAATATTTCATATCTGTATTTTCAGCAAGCGAGCCGAATAAAAATACAGTTGTCGTCTCAGGATTGACACGGCGAAACAGAATTTCTATGATCTGCTCCCTGATGTTCCGAGGTACTTTTTCAAGTTTCCCGGGTTCAGGGTTCAGGGATGAATTTTCTGATTTTTCCTCCGTAAAAACCTCTCCTTATAAATCCCATGATTATCTTTCAAATCCCTGACAGCCATGTTCAGTGCCTGTTTATAATCCAAAAATTCAAACTATATTTTACGTGCCGCATTTCCCTCGATATCCAGAATATCTTTATGAGGACAGTTATGACCGCTATCAAATCGGACAACTTCGTAACAAGTCCCATCAATTCTTACAAAGAGACGGATAGCATAATTTATCAAAGTCCCTTTAACTGTCTCAAAGAATACTCGGATTTCCGTATCCTGATCAATATATCAACAAGGAGGTATCAAGCCTAACCTACTTTATCCAATGCCTTTTATACATTTCCATTTCAGGCCAGGGCAGGGAGTTGCTTACATGAATATAATCCTTATAACTCACTCTTCCGAACCCGTTTACCAAAGGCGTCAGCAGCTCATAAAAATGGCTGAAAGGCAAATCCGATGAAAAATTTGACTGGTATTCCTGCAACAGTTCTATGGCGCAATCCTGCAACATGTATAACTCATACAGCAATGCCATCTTCAATACATTCACATCATTCCACTCAAAATATTTCAAACCGTTTTTGCGCTCAAAAACCGGATCACGCAGATAAACGGCATCTCCTGTTAAAATTTGACCGTATTTTTGCGGCGAGTCTATTTTAAAACTGCTTCCCTCATAGGATAAATACCCCCGCGGTAAGGTCTTTCGGGGATATCTTGCAATATTCATATCAAACAGATGAAAGCCGTATCTGCGTAATAATGTATCTATATTAGAGAAATTATCCGGGTCTCTGACCGGTCTCTACTCCCAACATATCGGAAAGACATCCCTGTGCGCCTTTTAATACGGAAAATTCAACCCCCTCAACATCAACTTTTATGAAATCAACGTAAGCAATATGCTGATCTTTGACAAAAGTATCAACATTTACGGTTTCAATTTCAAATTCCTTTACGACTTCCAAATTGTTGGGAACAAATGCTAAAAAACGACTGAGAAAATCATTATTTCCGGGAATAAACCCCGAAGCCGGAGGGAATTTCGTAACATAAAACTTTTTTCTTATTTTAGAATCATAAATCGCATAAGGATAAAAGGTGACATCAAGCGATTGCTGTTTATAACCCGCATTCAGCCGACTGCATTCCTGTTCGTTAAAATCAAAGCCGATGAATTTCAGACAGCCCAACAAAGGCTGCCACAGAGGCTGAGGACCTCCCCATGCTCCGACATCAATGAGACAGATCGGTTTTACTTTCAGCAGATTGTTATAACATATAAATTTGGAGAATAAGGGGTTCGGGTTTCTGTTACCTAACATAATTTTGATATTTTCTTTAAAGGGTTTTCGCTGTCTCTGACATAGCAACTGCTCAACAGCATTAGAATTCCTGTTTACTGCAAACTCATTTCACATCAGACATTCAGCCCGAAGGCTGTCATCGTTTCCTGCCGGCAGACAACGCGTCCTGAATCAGCAGAAAAGCCTTCTGTCTGACATGTTCCTGATCAACTTTATTTTCAAGCTGCACCTCTGTGAACTGTCCTTCAAAAGCCTCCATAGCAGCTCTTTTCAGCGCAAGCGGATAAGCCTCCTTCAGCAGTTCCTCCAACTCTTCGGGGGGAACATATACGCCGCCGGCTTTCCTCCGTCTGTTCGTGACAGCGATCTGATCAAGCGAGTTGCAGATGGAAAATTCCCATGACCGGGTGCTGCGCTGCTCGGCTTCCTGTTTGATCAGATGCAAAAGGAGAACAAGCGCATAACTGTAAATCTTGTTGACTTTCTCCTCACGGCTCATTTCTTCCAATTCTCCGATGAGCAGCAACGCGTCAGGATATCTCTGTTCTTCAATACATTTACGGAGTTCTAAGAGTTCTTCCATAAACATCCTTCCAATTATGCGGTCACCGGTATCGGAACAGGCATAAGGCTGATGGAATATCCGTATTCAAGCAGAATATCTGTTTCT
>DYRK01000240.1 GCA_020718785.1 Desulfatirhabdium butyrativorans
CTCCGGCGGTTTCACTGCTTTCTTTCTTTCTTCAAGCCATCTTTCTTTGTTCATAGCAGCCTCTTCGCCTGACATTTTGCTCATAATCTCAAAATAGTCTTCTTTGAATTTGTCTTTCACAACTTCGGTTTCAGGCTTGCATTTTACAGCATACACAGTCTGAACGCACTGATGATCAAATCCGCGCCAGACCTGTTCATCCTTTAAAAACTTAAAGGGATGATCCTCCAGCGCGGCCACAACCGCTTTGGTATCAGAGAGTTTGGCTCTTTCAACCGCGTTTTTGTATTCATACAGAATTGTATAAGCCGAAGCGCCCGAGGTGCAGGGATAGGAATTATACTTTGCCGCATATTTTTCCACAAATTCTTTGCCTCTTTTGTAATCATAAAGATAAGGGACATTCCATGACCAGGGCAGCGCGCCGACCACTCCTTCCATTACTTTGGGACCCGCGCTCCGCGCCATGCCCAGGGTAAGATTCGGCACCACCATAGCCATTTTATTCTTTAATCCCATTTCGGTGGCTATTTTCAGGGCATCGGACATATCTGTTCCGAACAGTACCAGCACGAGAACTTCTGCCCCGGATTCATCAGCTTTTTTCAATGCTTCTCTGAAATCATTCTCTGTTGCTCCGGGAAATGGAACGGTCGTTCTTTTATGTCTCTTGGGAGTCAATGTCTGACTGAATGTCCGGATAGATTCCTCGGTAGTCCAGCCCCAGGTATAATCCGCGACAATATAGAAATACTTTTTGCCGGAATAGTTGGCTTTCAGATAGTCTGACAGCACTTTCGCGCCCATCCATGCGTTGTAGCATTCTCTGAATATGTACTTATGCCCTTCCTCGACAGTGGTCGCGTTGGAATAACTCAGAGTTGCAAAATAGAGTTTCTTTTTTTCCCGCGCCACTTTTCCTCCCTCGATGGCTACGGCACTGGATACTCCTCCGAAAATCATGGGACAGTTTTCTTTGTCAATCATCTCCTCGACATTTTTCCTTGCCACCTCCGGTTTTGACTGGGAATCTCTGATAATCAGTTTGATTCTTTCGCCGTTGATTCCGCCTGACGCGTTGATCTCATCCGCAGCCATTTTCGCGGCATGGAGCTGATCCTCGCCCTGAACCATATAAGGTCCTGTTTCAGGGTAATTCAGTCCGATATTGACTGCTGCCGCGCCTGTCACACTGGAAAAGAAAAAAACCGCACACAGAATCACTCCCTTAAATCCTGCTGACCGCTTCATGTTTTCACCTCGCTTTTTTTTTGGGGTATGGGGTTAGGGGTAAGAGGTCAGAGGTACCTCTGACCCCGAACCTCTCACCCCTCACCTCTCTTTCATTTCTCTTCCTCCACCTTGAACACAGAAACCGACTCATTCATCTGGTCGGACATATCCGCCAGATTTTTCATGGATATGGCTGTCTCACGGCTGGCTGCCGAAGTCTGTGCGCTGATGTCTCCGACTTCCTGCATGGTCTTGGCAATATTTTCCGATGCTCTTGCCTGCTGCTTCGAAGCCATGGAAATCGCCTGAATCAGTTCTCCCAGCCGGACTGTTACGGATTCGATTTCCTGAAGCCGCGCATGGGCGTCATCAGCCAGTTTGGACCCCTGCACCACGCGCTGAATACTTTCTTCCATACTGGTCCCGGCTTCGTTGATTTCTCCCTGAATATTTTTTATCAGGGTGTCAATCTGCTTCGTGGCATTGGTTGACCGCTCTGCCAGACGCTGAACCTCTTCGGCTACGACCGCAAATCCTCGTCCCGCATCCCCGGCCATTGCCGCCTGAATCGAGGCATTTAAAGCCAGAATGGAGGTACGGTCCGCAATGTCATTTATCAGTTGCACGATATTTCCGATTTCCTGCGAACTTTCACCCAGACGCTTGATAGCCCTGGCAGTTTCCTGAACATGCTCACGGATGGATTCCATCGCGCTGTTTGTATCCCGGACTGTGTTTCCTCCTTCTTTGGCGTGTGAAGTGGCATCTTCCGAGACCTGAGAACAGCGCTCCGCATTCTCGGCCACCTGCTGAATAGAGGCAGCCATTTCATTGATCGCGGCAATGGTGTCGGACACCTGCATTGCCTGTGCCTCGCTGGTTTCTGCAAGATGTCCGGTCGAGTCCCGGACTTCCTGAGCCGTTGCGCTGACCTGAAGGGTGACATTTTTGACATTCCGTACCACCCGTCCGATCTGCTCTGCCATGTTGTTGAAGGAATCGGCAATCGCTCCGGTAAAATCCTCGGATACTTCTGCACGGCGGGTCAGGTCGCCTTCTGCCAGATCGCTGATCTCGGTCAGAAGTTTCATAACCGCGGACTGCATGGAGTCGCGCTCCTCGCTGCTCTGGATAAGAGACAGAGTGTTGTCGAGCATGGCGTTCAGGGAAAATGCCATTGTTCCGAGTTCGTCCTGACTTGTCACCGGGGTACGGGCTTTGAAGTTGCCTATACCGATTTCTCCGAACAGATCCGTAATATGGTTTATCTGAGTGGTCAGGTTCCATGCAAGGATAAAGGAAACCATAAAAACCGCCAATGCCGCGATGATTACGGTGCCGATGCTGACATAAGCCATCTTAACCACAGGCTGATTCACCTCGTCATAGTCAATATCTGCAATGACTGCCCAGCGGATGCCTTTGGGATTGTTGGGAGTCGGCTCCATAACCGTCAGAGGTGACCATGAACTCAGTACATTGCGGTTCCGATAGTTTTTCATGATCTGAGTGCCGGACTCACCGGACAGAGCGCCCTGTGCCGCGTCGGTATCCACCCTGGTTTCAGGGTTCAGCACCGTGCTTTTTACGTTCAGTTCTTTTATGAAGCGGGAATCGCTTCGCCAGAGTTTGTCCGGTCCTACCAGATATGTCTCGCCGGATGCCCCGAGACCCGCCCGATCCTGCATGATGCCGTTGATCTGTTTCAATGACAGCCGTGCCGCGACAATGACTTCCACTTCGCCGTCTTTGACCACGGGCTGGGCAAAAAAAGCCGCTGGACTGCCGCTCGGCGCGTATTTCTGAAAATCAGCCATGCCGAAAGTCTCTGTTTTCAGAACATCTGCCACCAACCTGCCCAGATTGCTGTCTTTGTAGGGACCGGTCAGCATATTGGTCTGATAATCTTTTCCCTTTTCCACACTGTAAAAAAGGTAGCCGTCCGGGTTGATGAGACAAAGATCGTCATAGCCGTAGCCTTCTTTGTATTTCTGAAAAAAATCTTTTTCCTCTCCCTGTTCTTTGGGAACAAAAGCCTCGGTCACATCCACTTCTGCCAGCATTGCCCAGGTCACATCCCGGACTGTCACGGGTATCCACGAAGACAGCACATACTCCCCGCGGTAGTCAACCACAACACCCTGACCGGTTCCCCCTTCCAGCGATTCGGCAACGCCCGCTGTGTCAACCACAAAAGCCGGGTTCATAACCGTGCTTTCCCTTACATGCACAGAGTCGAAACGGAACAGCTTGTCCGAACCGACAAGATAGGTTCCGCCGGTGCTTCCCAGTCCGGTTCGTTCCTGCATAATAGTGTTGATCTGATCAATAGACACCTGTACCATAATGACACCGAGAACCGTGTTGTCTTTGCTCTTTATCGGTGAGGAAATAAAGGCTGCCGGCGCATCTCCCGCGGGTTCGTATTCTCCGAAATCCTGAAACCAGGGACCTGACAGCCCTTTTTCAAAAGCACGTCCCGCGGGGCTGTCCTTGAGTGCGCCGGTTTTGAGATTCTGTCCCATATCGGCTTCCTGAGCCACAGTGTAAACAATATCTCCTTCTGCAGTAATGATGAAGGTGTCATAATATCCGTAATTCTCTGTAAAATTGACCAGCGAAGGACCGTAAATCTTTTCCGTTGCCCGCCATTCGGGACCGCCTACAGTCCCGGCTTTTTTAAATGCCGCAATTCCTTCCGGCAGTACAGGAAGGCTTGCCAGAACCGTCACATCGCTCATACGTTCTGCAAAATAGGTTTCGATGAGTTCTTTTTTGAGCCGCTGCATGGAGGAAATCTGGCTGAAAGCTTTCTGACGAAGCGTTTTCACCGTCTCCACCAAGACATTCATATCATAACGCCGGTTTTCAAAAAAACTTTTGATATTGGCGGATTTTATGCTCTGTACTGCCTGAAGATTATCAAAGGCTTTTGTTTTCAGGGAGTCCGAAGATCGGTTGTATATAAAAAGGCCCAGAAACACAAGGGGAATGATGGCTACGGTCATAAGCGAAACCAGTATTTTGTTTCGGACACTTTCTGCAATGGGTCTCAGTATGTTCAATTTTGTCAGACGGCTGAAAATATCCGAAATCCGACCTGCATATTTTCTTTTCATTTCCACGGGACATCTCCTTTCATTTCTCAATTTTCACTTTTCAATTCTCACTTCAAAAGTTCCGCGACATTAGCCAGCAGTTCATCATTTTTAAACGGTTTTGTCATATATCTGTCCGCTCCCTGTTTGAGTCCCCAGAAACGGTCGCTGTCCTGCGTTTTGCTGGTCAGCATGATGATTCTGATATGTTCGGTATCCGGCGATGTTTTGAGCTGACGGCAGACCTGAAATCCGTTCTTTTTCGGCAGGATAATATCCAGAACCATCAGATCGGGCTTCTGGGAAACCGCCCGTTCCAATGCCTCCTCGCCGTCAACAGCAGTGATGACCTTATATCCTTTGTCCTGCAGCAGTTCTGCAATCAGGCGCAGATTGGTAGGACTGTCCTCTACCACCAGAATCAATTTGTCTGACATCTGTATTTACCTCCTTGTTCTCTGAAGGGTCAGGGGTGAGGGGTAAGAGGTCAGGGGTTCTTACCTCTCACCCCTGACCTCTTACCTCTGACCCCTCTCCAATATCTCCTCAACAGACCGGAGACTGTACGCAGGCGATTCGGGCCCCACCACGGCAAGGGCTGCATGACGGAGCGACTCTGACAGCCCTTCGCAGCCAAGACGCTGAAACATCCGGACATCTGACGATTCAATCTGTCCCAGAATTTCATCCGCGGAAATGTGGCGTCCGAAATAAAGTTCCTGTGTTGCCAACCGGCTCATCCGGGTGTCGGTATTCTCCGAGGCGATAAGATATTGTCCCCGTAGCTGCATTTTGGCTTTCCAGAGTTCTTCCTCATCTGCCGGTTCTTCCCCGGAAATCAGTTTCCGAAGCTCGGCAAGCGTCATGCTCAGTACCTGTAAGAAATATTCCGGCGACGTGCTTCCTTCTATGACTAAAAGCCCGTCATCCCTGTACGCATGATATTCGGATCCGATACTGTAAACTAAGCCCAGTTCTTCGCGCATCCGCCGGAAAAGCCGGGAACTGATGCCCTGACCCAGCACATTGTTCAGCACGTGCATCCCGTAGCGGTTCGGATGGGAATAGGGACAGGCACGGATGCCTATGGAAAAATATGCCTGAGAAACAGCGGTCTGTTCGATAACCGCTCCGGAACAGTGATTCGGGAGCCTGCTTTCGGGAGCCCGACCTTCCCCGATCATCCGCCAGAACGCATCTCTCACCTGAGCAACAAAATCATCATGTCTCATATTGCCTGCCGCTGCGATAATAATACGGGTCGGCAGATAATTTTCATGGACAAAATAAATGATATCTTCGCGCGTCAGTCTGCTTACGCTGTCTGTCTGGCCGGCAACCGGACGTCCCAGCGGATGGTCGGCCCATATAAAAGATTTCAGAAGATCATTTACCCGTTCACCGGGTATATCGCGGCTTGCGTCAATTTCCCGCAAAACCGCTCTTTTTTCCCTGACGACATGCTCTTCGGGAAAAATCGAATTCAGCAGAATATCTCCCAGAAGATCAAGTATATATGTCCGGTAGTCATCCAGCACGGTTGCAGAATAGCAGGTATAATCCCGCGTGGTGAATGCACCTGTATGTCCGCCGGATTCGTCTGTAAGCCGGGCAATCTGCATGGCATTCCTGCTGCTGGTACCCTGAAACATGAGATGTTCTGTCAGATGTGCCAGACCGCCCATATCCGCGTTCTCATCACGCGGACCCGCATCTATGATGACTCCCATCGAAACAGAGCGCACCGAATCCATCTCTTCTGTGACTACGCGTATTCCGTTTTCCAATATGGTTTTTCTGTACATCTGCTTATCAGTCATCTCCTCCGGATTGCTGAAATGCCCGAATTTTATAAGATCGGAAGCTCTCCCGAAATGCTCGCTTGGGATTGACAAATCCCAAGTATTTCAATGCTCGCTTGGGATTGACAAATCCCAAGTATTTCCGGCGCCAAAGGATAAAAATGACCGTCAATCCGCCGGAAGCGGCGGAGGGCATTTTCGATCTGCCGAATTTTATAAGACGGTTTGCAAAACTCCCGGCTCAGTTCTCGATCAGAAAAATCTCTCCTATGTGAATCACTGCCAGAAATCCTTCGCTCCACTCATAAAACGCCCTCAGCAGATGCGGTCTTCGAATATCCGAACATGGGTTGACCGGCACAGGACTGCAAGCCAATGGAAGAGAAAGCATACGGATAGAAGGAGATACTCTGAACATAATTCGTTCTTCTTTCAGACGAGTGGGTTCTTCCCTCAGCAAACGTACCATAATGAGCCTTGTGCCTGCCGATATTGGCAGTCCGCTTTGGTTCATGCCCAGACATTTTTCAAGAGAAAGGACAGGCACCACACGGTCCCGCCACACGGTGATGCCCTCGATATGAGGCAAAGAGAATGGAACGGATTCCACCCTGACTTCTTTTATGATGTCCTCCACCTGCCTGAGACTGAATAAGAAATAAATCTGCCCCTCTGTATGACTTTCCGTGAGCGAAGGAAAAATAATGACTTTCTGCTCGGCAGATATTCTCAGGCTGTTTCCGTTCATTTAAATACTCAGTCCTTTCTCATTTCTCACTTTTTTCAGATTCTTCAGCCAGATTTTCTTCACAATTCCGATTTCCTGCTCCACAGCCTCTTCCAGATGCGGGGTGAAAATACGCAGAATCATATCCGATACTATCTCCTGTTTCACGATGTGAGTCAGCAGATTTTCCAATGTTTTCGGGTCGGGCAGTTTCTTTTCTGCCAAGCCGGATACGACAGCAGCAGCCGGTTCTTCAGGAATTTCCGGATACACAGTATCTCCGGTCTGAAGAGCTTCCGAAAGGCTCAGAATTTCGGCATCCGGATATTCGGGTATTTCCTCGGAAATCATGTCTTCAGGCTGAAATTCGTCTGCCCGAATGTCTGCGACAGAAAAACCCGCTTCCTCCGCAGGTTCTGTCTGCGGCAAATCCTGTTCTGATTCTTCCGTATCTGCGAGGTTTTCAACACCTCGAATATCTGAAACCTCATCTGAAACTCGTGAGGGAAATGCCTCTTCATCCGGCATTTCCCGAGGCTGAAACAGATCATCTTCTTCCTTCAGATCGCCGGCATCCTCGCAATACTCATCCTCGATTCCCAGAATTCCCCCGGGATTCAGAAGCAGAATCAGGTTATCATCCTGCTTCAGCACCCGTGGAAACCATGTCAGGGAATTGCCTGCGAACACCGGGGAAAGTGATTCGATCCGGTCTTTTTCCACCGAAATCACACGCTCTACCCGGTCAACTTTCAAGGCTATGGGATGATCCTGAACAACTACAAACATCACCTTTCTGTTTTCGGAAGATTCCGAAGGCAAACTGCCGCCCAGTATTGCGGAAAGATCATATATCGGAATGGGAGATTCGGCATCCGGCATTCGGACATAACTATGATTCCAAGTCGGCGGAGGAGTGCAGTCCGTATTATTGAAATCGGCATTTTTTTGCACCGAAAGTCCGGCATCAGAGGGTTCATGTTCCCCCTCTGCCGGTTCCTCGCAGAGAGACTTTGCCCCCTGTATGCTTCTGACAAGCGGTAACTCCACCCCGAATTGTCTGTTTCCTGCATGGAAAAGCAGCAGTTCGTTCATTCGTTTGCCTTCTTGCAATGAGAAAATATCATACATTTACCGGCGGGCGTTCAGCCCGTCAAGCGCAACGTCGGGTGTCCCCTCCAAACATCAGTTTCAAACAGAGACTGTATCTGGGGGTAATGAACAGAAGGAATCGCCTCCGGATCATTATCATTTCCCCAGATTTCAGGCAATTTTTCAGAATACAGATAATCTTTATAATATTTTTGAATCCTGTCAGCCTCACGAATATTTGAAAGACGATTTTTTATCAGATCTGCATTTACCGGATCAAGTTCTATTCCGACCGACTTTCTTTGCAACTGATGTGCAGCACACAGCGTTGTACCTGTTCCTGCAAAGGGGTCAAGCACCCGGTCGCCTACGCGTGAAGAAGTCAAAATAATTCTTACCAAAAGAGCCAACGGACTCTGCTGCTTATGAAATCTTTCCCCGTTTTCATTTCGGACTGCTTCGTTCCCCGCAAAATATCCCGATGTCATTTCACGAATATCATCCCATATATCTGTTACAAACATTCCGTTTTTTCTCTGAGATTTGTAATTCTGCGGCAACGGCGGATCAATCCGCAGTCTGTGAAAAGTTTTTGCTTTCTCTCC
>DYRK01000957.1 GCA_020718785.1 Desulfatirhabdium butyrativorans
AAATTTATCTATCCCTTTCTGGCCACCCTCGAAGAGGAGCTTCAGCTCTTTTGAGAAATCCCGCAATTTTACAAGAAAACCGAAATGCCGCGACCTTTTCCTTATGATATCATAATTATCTTCGAGCAGATCTTTGCCGATGTCCCGTAAAAAGTGGAAATGGCAGATCAGTATCCTTATTTTCGGAAATACCGTTTCGACTGCCGTCATAATTCCTTTTCCCATGTCCTGCACTACCGCGAGCGGAGTGCCAAATTGCTTCTTGATTTTCTTCAAAAAAGGAATCACATGACCGCTGTGTTCCGATTGTATTTTTGCATTGCCAAGTACAAAGTCGGAAACACTGTCAATCCCGCTTATGAGACGTGCCCCACCCTTGTCTCCGAGGGCGTCAATGTGAAGAATATAACCGCCGTTTGAATCCATCACTTCGACAATCCCCGTATTGTTGCGTTCATGGGCAATCGCCAGATATATGATGAATTTCCTGGCAAGATATTCAACTTCGCTCACGCTTGCCGGAACATTCCGTTTCCGGAGATCCGCCTGAATCTCCGCCGCCTGCCGATGCCCGAAAAACATGGATTCACCTATATGAATCATAACATCATAACCGTAAACACAACCGGGCGGAACGATTTCAAGCAGTTCCGCTGAATGATATATCCTCCCGCAGACACCGCATTTTACGATTTTTTCCTGGGCGATGAATCCGCCTATATGCATCGTGTAAACAGTCTTTTCACGCGTTTTCAGCTGTTTCGGAGAGCGCCCGCAGCACTGTCCGGCCTCCAGGCCGGCATCGAATAAGATATCAGGCTTGCCTCCGAACAGAAAAGATGGCGACAGATTGTTCTTGTTCCTGTCCAGGAGTTCCCTCAAAAGTCTGACGCGGGAGAACGCCGAACTGCCGTCGTCAGGGACGTTCCGGGAAAAGAATTCAGCGACGAGAGATGATACGGATGCATTCCCACGCTGAGGCCGCGGCACCAGCCTGGGAAGCGGAATGTCCGGTCTTTTTATCCGTTCCGCGAGTGCGGACACATAGAGGGAATCAAACTGCGCACGGCATTTTTCAGCTTCCTTCATCCGGCTGGAGCGCTGTCGTCCGCATATATTTTCATCTGCCGAAAAATAGACAAAATGCCCGTCTGTTTTCTCTCTTTTTATTTCATCATGATCTTTGAAATGATTGAGGAATGACCGCGGATCAAGGTGAAGAAGTTTTCCGATTTCACAGGAAGTCAGTCCGCTCTCGGCGTTGGCCACCACATGGACTAGGGTCTGGGCGAGATTGCCGTATCTGGAAAAACAGATCCCTTCAAACTGCCAGATGCCGCCGTTCTGTCCGTTAAATACCGGGACATCCGGCAAAGCATAATATGCCCCGTTCTTGTTGTAACTCCTCAGCGCCCCTTTCTTTTTGAGGTGGCGATGGGTGTTTCTCTCGCTTATGCCGAACAGGAGCGACAGCTGTTTTATCGTCATGACCTTGGCGCTGCGGAATTCGGAATAGATTTTGTCCATATTTTTCATTTCAACCTCGCTTATCTTAGTATATGTTATACGTGTCTAATTATCATATACTAAGATACTAAAAGACAAAAAATCAACCCGTAAATGCAAAAAAAACGAAAAAAAAGACAGAAACAGCCAATTTCAGGTTGTTTTTGTCATGTGGTAGAATATCGTAAGTAACAAGAATACAGAATGTTACGATAAATCTAACTGAATTTTGTTTTCATAG
>DYRK01000958.1 GCA_020718785.1 Desulfatirhabdium butyrativorans
TCGGGGGAACTCCTTTTAATCCGTTGCTGCCTGTTAATAACAGACTGTTTTTCACGCTTGGAGGATATGCGGATCCTCATACGGAAATCCATGTGATTCATCGTATCGGAAATAACAGCCCCTCTGATTCTGAAAGGATTTTTACAGGTTCACATTTAAGTCAGATTGCGGGAAACTCCGGTACCGGTAAAATATACTTTTTTTCCGGCGACCGGGATCATAACCAGTTGCATTGTTATGATACTTCGGAACAGAATCCAAATCTCAGAACTTTGCCGGTAAACGCTCCCCAATCCAGAGTGAAGAAAAATTGTTCCGTATCTGTCATGGGGGAAAAAATTTTTGCTGTTTTTGAAAATAATGAAAACCTTTGCCTGCTCAGGACAGACGGGAATTTTGAGGGACAGCTTGATGACGGGATCAGAGATTTTGTGATAGAAGATATTCGTAATCCTATTGTTATAAAAGACAGAGGGGTCTTCAGCAGAAGGATAAATCGTCTGATAGTTAATTTTGAAGGCGGACAATCTGTCAGGGGTATCCCTTTGATTTTCAGAGGCAGCATGATAGCCTTGCCTATGAATGACGGAAATATTCATCTGTATGATACTCAAAATCCGACTTTTCCGAAGATTCTGCGTGTATCTGACAACCCGGCCGAAAACATAACTGCTATGGCCGGTTCAAAAAATATTATTGTTGCGGGAAATAACAAAGGGCTTGTAAAAATATTCAGATTGTCTTAGAAATTAGGCGGCAGTACCGTAATAAACGAAGGAATATAAACAATGAAATTAAAAAATCTCTTTTCTGTATGGTTATGCTGTATAGCTGTTCTTTTTTCAGCAGATAGCAATGCAGAAATAAGCATTGACAAAGAACTTGATATTCGCATTTTATACGATAATTCCGGAAGTATGTACCCGGGCTACCGCCTTGAAGAAGAAGGCACGCATAAAAAAACACGATTAGGAGTGGATTTTTACCATGAATATCCTGAATTTCGGGAATGGTTAGCGGCTCTGATTTCATCGCAGGGACAGTTGAACGGAAAAAATATTTCGATAACGGCTTTTACAGACCGTCAACTGAATCAGATTCTGCCGCCCGCTCCGATTGAAGAGGTAAATCATGATACAATTATCAATGCCTTCAGTAAACTCGTCAGATATGGAATGATTACAGAACTGACACAAAATCTGGAAAATTTTATAAGAGGTTTTGAGGGCATTGTATGGCTGATAACAGACAATATCATTGATACAAAATCAGGAAGCCATGATTATGAGGATATTGTAAATTTTTTCAGGATATTAAGGGATAAGGGCGAATACAAGTCTGTTCACCTGTATAAGTATCCGTTCAGAGATGAATCCAAAAATCAGGATTCTAATTTGGCAATCTATGGTATTCTCTTATCGCCTGAAGAAATTGATGACAGTGTACTTGAGTATTTTGATGATAAGTTCTTCCAATTGGAATATCTTTTTCCCGGAAATGAGCATTTGAAATTAAAGGACCTTTCGGTCAATCCGCTTATATTTGAGGGTAAGATAGATGCTGAACTGCTTAAATCGGAAAAAAATACCTTTATACAAAGTCAGAAAGTACGCTTTCATCTTCAAGGCAGAATCCGCAGCAATCTTACTCAGCATACTGTAACGGGCGGGGAGTACCGTATCGGAATTCAGGGGCCTTTTTATCCTGCTGATCCTAAGGCTGAAAAAGAATACGGGGTTGTGCCTA
>DYRK01000241.1 GCA_020718785.1 Desulfatirhabdium butyrativorans
TCATGAACAGGCAGCTGACCTTTATCATGAACAGGCAAAAATGCCTGTTCTACCGTAAAAAAATTATAAGTCTTTAAGGTCGCTCGCTTAACAGGTGACAGGCAGCATCCCGTCCCGGAAATACAGATTCAATCATCTGTGTTCACAGGCTTTCTTGTACGTTTGACAGTGCTTCGCCTAAGTTTGATATCAATCCTGCGCTGTTTTGACCCGGGGGTCGGTTTTGTCTTATACCGGGGAACGGGTTTTTTCAGAGCTTTCCGGATCAGCTCTGTCAGACGGTCCCTTGCATCCTGACGGTTCTGCTCCTGAGTGCGGAAGCGTTTTGCCTCGATGAGCAATACACCGTCGGCAGTTATACGTTTGCCTGCAAGAATGATGAGACGTTCCCGCACATCTTCGGACAGAGACGGAGAGCTGCGTACATCAAAGCGGAGCTGCACAGCCGTTGCGACCTTATTGACATTCTGTCCGCCCGGTCCCGATGCACGGATAAAGTTTTCCCGGATTTCATTTTCAGGGATTGAAACAGACGGGCTTATGGTTATCATTTTATAAATCACCTTATTCGGGGTTTGTGGTGAGAGGTCTGAGGGATATCGTTCTCGTCAGACAGCCCTCCCCTGACCCCGAACCTCTCACCTGTCATCGGCGGTAAGGGAGAGATTATTGAAAAGAGGCGATTGATTCTGACCTCGTACCCTCATCACAGTGCCATTATACACATTTCCAAAATAAAATCAATAAAAATCATCGTAACAAAGCCGGCAATTTTATAAAAAGGATATATCCGAAATTCTCAAAACGGCACAGAAAACTCCGGCTGAACAGGAAATACGGCTGAAAGCCGGTGAAAGTTTTATAAAGACCCCGTCTTGCCGCCGAAAAAGTTCCCGATGCCACCCCTTACCGGCTGCCGCACACGGGGGTTTCGGGATTTTCACACAAAAGTGCGTCCGCCTCTCTCCGGACAGGAGTATGTCCGCTTACTGTTCATCAGGATCACTGCTTTTCTGTTGCGTTATTCTGTCATCGGCGGTAAGGGAGAGATTAGGCAGCTCAAAAATAATAATTTACCCGATTTGACTTTACTTCTGATAAAAATTTCATTATATAAAACTTCCTCATGATAATCAATGGATTTTGAATTCGTCTTAAAGGAGGTTTATCAAATGCGAGCTGAATTCCCATAACAGGTCAAGGAGAACTGCAAATGCTTAATGCCATGAGAACATTGGCTCTGGATTATCTGTTTCAGAAATTAGTCGGGGGAGAACCGCCGGATAATCTTGAAGATCGGTATCAGGATTTAAGGATCAATTCTTTGGAGAAACTGTTTCCCTTTTTGGTAGAAGATACTGAAAAGATCGAAAAAGTTTTTATTATTCGGAAACTCGGAGATAGTGATTCTGCTGAACTCCGTGTTGAGGAAATGAAGCCGGAAACTTCAAAATACCTGCCGTTTGTCAAACCTTCGGGTTCTCAAAGTGGACAGATAGGACCTGTTATCAAACGGACTTACACAAAACAGAAAGGAGGAAGTCCGACCGGAAAAATACTCAATACAACAATGAATGACTTCGGAGATATTGCAAAATCCGATAAACCTTGGTCGCCTTATTTCAAAGAGATCGTTGCCGTTTTGGAATCTGATAAAATAAAATTGACTGACGGTGAACCTACAGATTGGAAATCTGAAGGATATGAATCTCTTTTGGAATGCGTGGTTCAAAGAATAGGGGAACTCAAGGGAACTGTGATTGTTACCGTGGAGGATAACGAGCGAAAATTACCCGGTCAACGCCCTGAGTATCTTCAATATCTTATGAATGAAAAACTTGCCGGGGACCGTTATCTTACCGGTAAAGTTCGGGCTGTCAGAAGCATCTGCCCCTTATGCGGAACAGCGGATGTTGATGTTTTTCCCAATGCCCTGAAGGGAGCGGGTCTTAATCTTCTCAATATGGATCGGATAGGCGTCTTTCCCGGTATTGACGAAGCTCAGGCATGGAAGGGATTTTCCCTTTGCGCGGCCTGTGCAGACCTTCTTTATGTTTATAAAAACCATGTGCTGAAAAAAGTCGGGGCAAAGAAGGGAAAGATGCCTTTTACCGCAAAAATTGCCGGCGAATCCAAACCCGCTCTCGTCATTCCGTTTTGTACGCTCAACGCGGGCAATCGTCAGGATTTGCTGATGGATGTGAATCGGTTTATCAAAAATGTTCCTGATGATGTTGAAGAAGATGAGGAAAGTCTGCTTGATATTTTGAAAGATGAAAAAGGACTGCTCAATCTTACGTTTTTATGGGCGGATATCGGACAGAATATTGAAAATGTGACGGGTATGCTGACCGATGTTCCGCCGAGCAGACTCAGGGCGCTTTCTCAGTTCAATGAACTGTCAAAACAATGGAAACACCCGCTGTTTCCTCAAGTCCGACTCACCGGAAAGCTCTGTATGCAGGCAGACCTTTCTTTAAGAGCCTTGAACCCGCTTTTTGATCGTCCCGGAGGAAAAAAAGCGCAGAAAGCGAATGAGAGCAAAAAGCTGTTTCAGTTAAAGCGTCTCGTGGCTGCCGCTGTTTATCACAAAACAGCAATACCGGAAAAAGTGTTTTGGAATGAAGTTCTGACAACAGCCCGTTGGTGGTGGCTTGATGCGATCAAAAGCGGAGAGAGCTATGGACTTCTTCATGAAGGAAAAGGGAAAAAGGGTCCGTATCTGACTACCGCAGGCTGGGTTCGACATCTGGCGCGGTGGTTGTATTATTTCAGACAATTGGAGGTGATGGAAATGAGTCATAATTTTTTTGTTCCGGAAATGGAAGCATTGAAGCCCTATTTCGGACCCGAAAGCGGTATCAATTCGCCGGAAAAAGCATATACCTTTCTTATCGGCGTCCTGTACGGCAAACTGCTTGAAGTTCAGGGGGCAAGAGGGATCAATGTCGGCGCCAATGCGCTTACGTGGCTGAAACGCCTGACGCTCAGAGGCAGCGATCTTCCTGAACTCTATGTGAAGATCAGGGAAAAACTTTTGGCTTATGAAACGGAAAAAAGCCGGAAAGTCAGAGAACTGATCCAAGAGATCGGGAAGCTGGGGATCAGGCTGGGCGATTCGGTGGAACTGGATCAGACCCGGACGAACTATTATCTTCTGCTGGGTCAGTCTATGGCAAGTACCATACTCAAAAAAGAGGAAAAAGGAGAAGTGAAGGAATGATAAAAGAAAACAATACCCTTTCGGGCCGTCGTGAATTTCTGTTTCTGTATGACATCAAAATGGGAAATCCCAACGGGGATCCGGACGAAAACCGTCCCAGAGTGCTGCCGGACGGCACGCATTATGTGACAGATGTGCGGCTCAAACGCTTTGCCCGGGATTTTTTGAAAAGTCAGGGATATGAGATTCTGGTTGACAATATCGAGGGGCGCACCACCAATCTTACCGGAAGAGTTTCTGCTTATCTGGAATCTCACCAAAAACCCAAAGCAGAGGGCAGGGAACTGGTAGAGATTCTGCTGGATGCGTTTATTGACGCCCGTCTTTTCGGCAGCTCTTTTGCTTTCAAAGCAGAAGAAATCAAAGAAGAGAAAGGAGAAGTCAAAGAAGAGGAGGAAGAAGTCAAAGGGAAGGGAAAAAAGAAAAAGGAGAAGTGGGAACCCAAACCCGAACCCAAAACCCTGACAGGTCCGGTTCAGCTTAATATGGGGGAAGTTCTGCATGAAGCGGAAGAAGTGGATATTCACGGAACATCTATTTTTGCCAGCGGCGAGGAGAAAACCCAGGGAACTTTTACTACTTTTTTCGGTTTGCGGTATGCGATGATTGCTTTCTCAGGAATTGCGAACCAGCATTCTGCTAAAATATCAAGGTGTTCCGATGCTGATTACGAACTGCTTCTGAAAGCCCTGTGGCACGGCGTCCGGTCCGCGGCAAACACGAGGAGCAAAAAAGGGCAGATACCTCATCTTCTCATCAGCGTGGAATATAAGCCGGGTGAGGAATTTCAGTTCGGGCGGCTTCACGATTATGTCCGGCTGGAAGCTTCGGGTGAAAAATCGGAAAAGGCATGGGATTCTACCGAGGATTACAGCGTTGATCTTGATAAACTCATTGCCCGTATAAGCGGACAGAAAGGTCGGATTGAAAAAGTGAGATATGACCGGTCTCCGGACATTGTTCTGAAACAGGCTGTTCCGGCTGACTGGGAACGTCTTGATGTGGAAACCCTTTCAAAAAAGAATACGCAGAGCTGACAATGAAACTTATATCGTTTCGGTTAAGCGGGCGATACGGTCATTTTCTGCGGGCTGAGGGGGGAGCGGGTGCGCTGTCTTATCCTGTCCCCCCGAGGACCGTTATTCTGGGAATCATGGGAGCGGTTCTCGGACTGGAAAAGGATCAGCCCCAGCAGGTTCTTGAACCCGCACAGATCGCGCTCAGGGGCAGACTCCCGCAGACTCACTGGCATAAAGCAAAACTGAGAAAGGACCCGCCGGCATCGTTGCCTCCGGTGGTCAAAAAAAATCAGAAAGGAACGACAACGCCCGAAAAACCTTCACTTATCTGGCAGGAATGGCTGTTCGGACCGGATTATACAGTGTGGGTTTCCGTGCCTGATCCTTTTTTCACCGAACTGGATCAGCGGATAGCTCAGAGAAGATGGCATTTTCAGCCCTGTCTGGGGTTGTCCGAGATGGGGGCTGATTTGACGTTTCTGGCATCAGACGAGGCATTGCCTCTGCCCGAAGGTTTTTATACGGTCAACAGCGTCTTTCCTCAGAATGATGTTGAAGAACTTGATATGGACAAAGTTTTTGAACACGAACTGGCTGTCCGTATTCTGCGAATGCCTCGGGCGGTCACGCCTGACAGAGTTTTTGCTCATGCGTCTTACGTTATGGAACGGGACGCCCGTCCGGTTTCTGTAAAAACCGATAAGGCTTTCAAAGCCGGAAACGAGGTATTGATTTTTCTATGAAAGAATTGAAATCTCATCCGAATCTGTTGCTAAAAGAACATATTGCTCAGGTTCGGCTTGCTATGGAAGGCATCCGGCAATGGCATTCGGAAAAAACGGTTTCCGAAGAAGTGAAAAGGCTTTCCGAACTGCTGGCAGTTCTTCATGATTTGGGCAAAGGTTCAGACGCGTTTCAGGAATACATTGCTGACCCGGATGCCTACACAGGAGACCCGAGAGAAAAAGCGCATTCGCCGCTGTCTCTGCTTCTGATTCTTTTGTCGGCAAAAGAAAATCAGTCGTCATCGGCGGATACGCTTATCCTTGCAAGCGCCGCCCGCGGTCATCACGGGGCATTGCCGAATCTTCCTGCCAAAAATTTTGCGGAAGAAGACAGTTCCGATACATTGGACAGTTTTGCGAGCGGAACTTCTGCGAAAATACTGAAGAAACAGATTGCTTCATTAGATATGCCGGCGCTGGAAAATGCTGTCGGCATTCGGTTCGGCAGTATCGGCTTAACACCCGGATCTGTCCGGGAAGCGGAAAAATATCTGCGAAAGAAAGTCATGCCTGATTTCTATGCGATGGCTGATGAGGATACGGCAAAAGGTGTTGATTTCAGACTGAAAGTTCAATTAGTTTTTTCTTTTCTGCTGGAGGCGGACAAAGCATTTCTGGCTGTACCTGATTCCAAAGCACATCTGGACCGCAAACCCCGGAAATGGAAATCCGCATGGGTCGCTCAGAAAATCGGAGAAGTCAAAGATAATCCGGTCATTCGGTTAAGAAAGAATGCCAGAACAGATGTTCTGAAAACGATAAACCGAAATCATGAAAACGGCATCTACAGCATGACCGCGCCCACAGGTATCGGAAAAACCCTTCTGGCTGCGAGCTGGGCTTTGCTCAGACGCGAGGAAATTCATAAGCAAAGCGGTGTTCCGCCCAAAATCATCGTGGTTCTGCCTTTTCTTTCCATTATTGATCAGACCGCCAGAGAATATCGGAAGCTTCTTGAGACCGGCGGCGAAGAGGCAGACGGCTCATGGTTTCTGACGGCTCACTCGCTTTCTGACCGTAAGTATGCCCCGGCAATGGAGGAAAAAGCCGAACATTTCTTTATAGACACATGGCGCACAGAATTAGTCATAACAACTTATGACCAGTTTATGATGAGCCTGCTCGATCCCCGGGCAAGATACCAGATGCGTTTTCACAATCTCTGTGACGCCCTGATTATCATGGATGAGGTGCAGTCGCTGCCCTGCAAACTCTGGCAACTGCTGAATGCCGCTCTTCATGGATTGGTGAGAACCGGAAATTCACAGATACTTCTGATGTCGGCAACGCTTCCGGCTTTTGTTTCGGAAACTGTTCCGCTGCTGCAAAATTATGAGGATTATTTCAAAGCTTTTTCACGCTATGTTTTACTTCTTAACATCCGGGAAAAAACGCCGATTAAGGATTTTTGCGAAAATATGGCGGCGCGTCTTCCGGAATGGGTAAATCAGAAGGAAAGGGTGCTGATTACGCTCAATACCCGTAAAAGTGCGCGTATGGTGTATGATTGCCTAAAAGAGTATCTGAAAGAACATTTTCCTGAAACAGCGGATGATGTTCCCATGTTTTTCATCAGTGCGGATGTAACGCCCAAAGACCGGCTGATGAAAATAGAGAGGATCAAGGAAGGCTGTCCGTGCATTGTGGTTTCCACCCAATGTATCGAAGCCGGTGTTGACATTGATATGACCCGGGTGATTCGTGATTTCGGCCCCTGGGACAGCATTGTGCAGATTGCCGGACGCTGTAACCGGGAGGGAAAGCGTAGTAAATGGCTTCCGGTTGAAATTTTCGATATAGTCAATGAAAAAGGACGGCGATTTTCCGAAATCATCTATGATGATGTGGCACTACAGGTTACACGAAGCCTGACCGAATCATGTTCGGAGATCAGGGAAGAAGATGTTCTGTCCTTATCAGAGCGTTACTTCAAAGAACTTGACAGCCGCAAAGATACCGGCAGCGAACATCTTTCCTGTTTTATTCATTGGCGGGAAGACGTAAGCGTGAAAACTCTGCTGAGAGGCAAAGATCGGGAAAAGCATTCTTTTCTCGTCATAGAGCAGGATCCTTCGCTCAAAGGTGAGATGGCTCGGACAATGGACATCAATGACCGATGGGAACGCCGGGAAGCTTGGCGCAGGCTTGCGGGCAGAATCGCAGGGATATCAGTCGAAGTCTATGCCCGCCCCGGATTTTATCCTGAAGAAATTGCAAGAAGATTTGCAGGGAACTGGATTTTGAAAGAGGATTATTATGATGTTGACAGAGGTATTATGCCTGAGCATGAATCATACGATTCAGACGGTTTTACTGTGATGTTTTAATTGACGGCGGGGACGTAACCCCGCCCTACCCCGAAATTCCCGCTTAACTTATAGGATTGCTATGAATATACTTCTAAGTCCCTCCGAAATTATTGAACATCTTTACTGCCCCCGTTTTACTTATTTCGAGTTGTATCTGATTATCCCGGAACATGAGGAAAAACGCTTCAAAGTCCTGATGGGGCGGGAGGTTCACAAAGACAAGGCTCAGATCAACAAAGACTATCTGCGGAAAAAAATCGGCGTGACCGGCAAAGAGACCGAAGTCTATCTGTCTTCGGAAAAGCTGCATCTCAAAGGCATTGTGGATGAAGTGCTGACTTTGAACGACGGGTCCATGGCGCCATTAGATTACAAATTCGCCGAATACAAGGAAACACAGTACAAAACCCATAAAACCCAGTCTCTTGCCTACGGAATGCTCATTTCGGAGAATTACGGCAAGCCTGCCAGTAAAGGCTTTGTTGTTTATACCCGCTCCCGGAACAAGCTGATCGAGATTGAGTTTAAGCAAAAGGATATTGACGATTTTCAGAAAATCATCGAAGAAATGCTGCTGATTATTCAGAAAGGCTATTATCCGAAAAAAACATCGTCCAAAGCCAAATGTGAAGACTGTGCATACAGAAATATCTGTGTGTAGCAGCCTGCAACCTGAAAGGAGAAGATGATGATTACAATTCAGGCCGCTCAATTGAAAGATAATCTCTTTGAATATCTCAGCAAAATTGAAAACGGCGAAACCATTGTTATTCGCCACAATAATCAGAATGTGGCTTTTTTAGTCCCTCCCGTGAAGTCTGACTGGCGCAGCCGGATGAAAGTTCAACCCAAGATTTTGGTTTCACCTGAAAAAGTTATGGAGCCGGCAGAAGATATATGGGAGGAATATATTTGAAAAAACACTATCTGTTTGATACCCATGCCTTGATTTTTTGGAGTGCAAAGGAATTCGTATCCGATGAGTTCATCGAATTTTTTGATGAACAGATGAATCAGGGATACGTGCTGGTTTCCTCAATATCTTTTTGGGAAACTGCGCTTCTCGCCAAGAAAGGCAAAATTCAGATCGGTAATGTCCATGAATGGAAATCAGGTCTTTCAGAAAACACCCGCATCAGAATCATCAATCCGACTGCTTTTTCTCGTTCCCAAGCCCCGGCTTGGGAACGCACTTGCCGGGGAAGCCCCG
>DYRK01000242.1 GCA_020718785.1 Desulfatirhabdium butyrativorans
GTAAAAAATCTGATTTTATAAAAGAGTTACTTATCACTACTTGTGCAGGACTGCCCTTTTTTTCATATCTTCCCATGACATCTTCTTTTCCATAACCGGAAGCCTTTCAATTCGAGTCTGATGAATCGCTTTGTACAGCGTCCGCCGCGTCGCGGAAATCAGGGTTTCGGTGATCCGCGCCGGATCCCTTCATAGTGAAGCCCCGGTTTGCCGGCACACGGAATATGCCCGAGGAAGATCACAGGGGAATCGCCGCGGACAGTTCGTCAACTGCCTTGACAAATTCGGGATTTCCCCGGACTGCGGCCGGGACCATGGCGTTGCCTTTGTCCGCGGCAATTCTCATAGCCGCCATGTCAATCTCGGTTGCGCCCGCGACCATATTTTTTACGAATTTTTCATGTCCGGGAACGTCCACGATGCCGATCCGTTCTCCGCCGGGAAGTTCCATGTGCGCGAATCCCAGTTCGATGGTGATGCCGCGAATCTGCTCTTCCTTGAGCCTGTCCGTATTGATGCCGGTAACGGCTTTGATAAGGCTTGTTTTTCCGTGATCAATGTGTCCGGCTGTGCCGAGAATAATCTGTTTCATGTCTATATGCCGCGTGTGATGATCCGCGCTCCGGAGTGCAAAAATAAAATTTTCGCAGAAGTGTTCTTATTTGTCTGATTTGCTTTTTCGCCAGTATTCAAGCAGATACGCTGTTCCAACCAGAAAAACGCCGAGTCCCGCCACATAGACAGGATTTGCTCCCGGATAGAAAAAACGGCTCAAAATAACGGCAAACACCGCGCCCAGGATGATTCTCATTACAAAAATATTAAATTTCACGAAGATAACCCTATTCTGTTTGATTCTGCATTAAATAATTGACAAATCTGAAACAGGGACTATAATCTGAAATTATACAGATGGCAATAATAAGTTTGCTTTTCGTTCACGGGAAAATACCTTTGGAAAGATCGTCTGAATTTTTTTTTAAAAAAATGAAAAAAAGACTTGAAATAAATCAGACGATGCGATATAAGAAGAATCTTCAAGTCGGCGGGCAAGAATCCGAAAGGTTTCCTGCTGGCAGCATGTTTTTTTTAAAATAGGTTGATATGGTGAGTGTAGCTCAGTTGGTACGAGCATCGGGTTGTGGCCCCGACGGCCGAGGGTTCAAGTCCCTTCACTCACCCCATTTTTTGCGCCCGTAGCTCAGTTGGACAGAGCGCCGGACTTCGAATCCGTAGGCCGGGGGTTCGAACCCCTCCGGGCGCACCATTGAAAATCAAAGGGCTGTCGCAATTAAGCGGCAGCCCTTTCAGTTTTCCGGCAAATACTGACCGCGGGCATTTATATATTGTCCGCCGGTATAATCTGTGCCTCTGAAATCGCCTGTAAAACGACTTTGCAAGTCGTTTTTTTTATCGGCTTGCCGGGAATCCGGAAAGCTCAGATTATGTTACTGTATGATAATAATCATAGGACTTATGCCCTTGAATTTATTTTTCTGATTCATTAGCGTTTATTAGCGTCAATTAGCGGTTCAAATCATGCAACTGCGTAACTCCTGAATCATAATTTTTTTAAGATTCCTCTTCCCCGCCCTGCCCGTTAGATACGGTTATCACTTCCGCTTTTCTCAGCACCGCATTCTGTTCCGTGTTGATGTAGCCGGTTTTCACCACGGAAAGTATGGTCTCGTTTTCCATATCGGGAATCTGTCTGGTTTCA
Source organism: Desulfatirhabdium butyrativorans (assembly GCA_020718785.1). GTDB lineage: Bacteria > Desulfobacterota > Desulfobacteria > Desulfobacterales > DYRK01 > DYRK01. Next base: position 1,721 of record DYRK01000242.1, read on the forward strand.
AGCACTTTGCAGTATTCCATGCAGGCTTTTTTATCCGGGAATTCAAGCGGGACAATATGGCTGGCTTTAAAAATCCGTATCAGTTTTTTGCGGATGGAGCGGATATTCCGGGCAAGCATCTCTGCGGTCTTGTCAAAAGTTCCTTCCTTTTCCGATAAAATTTCCTCCAGATTTTCAAATGCGTCTGTCACTTCAAACAGGCTGTTGAAGAGTTCCTTTTCTTTTGACTGAAACGCGTGTCTCTGTTCTGTAAGGGCGTGGTTCAGTTCAGCCGCCTTCAGTTGAAATTCGACAAATTTTTCCCGTAGAAATGCTTTTTCTTTTTTCATAAACCGCTTATCCCTGCTCCGGCGTCCCGATATAGTTCAGATCGGATGAGGCAACAGCCGGTCGGCTTACCGGTTTCACATTCAGGTCTTTCAGAAAAGGACTCACATCCATCACACAGATAAAATTCTCAACAGCTTTGGAAACAGGGTCCATAAGTTTCATCCGTGCCTCGGCGATTTCTTTGACAGGGTATTTCCGTTCCCGCATAGCCAGAGCCACTGCTTTCAGAATTTCCTGATCGCCTGCATTCTGATCAATATTCAACACCTTGTAAGGGTTCATCATTCACCTTATATCATTTTTTAGGAAAAAGATCGTCCGCCCATATCTCCTACTTCAGTGCATCAAGCCTTTTGTCAATATCTTTCATAAGGGGATGGGATTCATCAACACGGGCGCACCATTTGGCAAAATCATTCAGAAGGAAAAGCCTTTCGCGGTCTTTTATATCCGGGTCATCCAGATGCTCGACATTATATCGGATAAAGTCCAGAAATTCCTCCTTGACTTCTCTGTGCTGAGATTTCACGGCAATCTGGCAGGCTTTGTTTATCTTGTGCTTTTCAATCGCCCTGATCAGGTCTTCGAGATCCAGTTCTGCCTGCATACTTTCCAGCGAGGTTCGGGCAAGTTCATTGTCCGTATTCAATTTCAGTGCTTTTTTCAGCACGGCTTCCGTGCCTCTGAGACTTAGCTGGCGTTTGTTCTGCATCCGGATAGCGCGTCTCGCCATAATAATGGACAGAGCCTCTCCGATTTTCTTTACCGGTCTTTTGGCGTAAATATCGGTCAGCGCATTTTCATACCACTGCATTTCATGCAGATGATCCGATGACATAGCCTTGTCAATAAAGGATTTCTCATATTCGGGAGATTTTTCAAACAGCGCGGCTGCGGTTTCAAAATATCGTCCGATGCCGGGTTCTCCTTTTTCCAGACAATACAGCCCGTATTCGAAGTAAACCCGCTCGATACAATATGTGACAAACTCATCTGCTGCTTTGTCGGATATCGGCAATCCCTCAAAGGCTTCCTCATAGTTCCCGTTATGCAGATGAAACAGGCTTTGTCCCGCAGAAGAGTAATACGCTCCGGTACTCAGATAGTGTTCTGTGTCGGAAAAAAATTCTCTGTTATTCCGGATCATCTCAAGAATCGGCTCTGATTCCCCGAACTTTCTTATAAACCTGGGAGTTCCTACAGGAAAAGGCTGTCCGGCTGCGAGTGAGTGCAAAGTCTCAACAGCTTTCTTTTCCGCTTTCCAGCAGGCCAATGCCGCAGAGCAATCCGGATATTTCTTCTTTATCAGCTCTTCTCCTTTCTGAATCAGTGCCTGCCGTGTCTTTTCACGCCGGGTCTCATCCGATGCCAGTTTTATATATGTTTCAGGAGAATACAATGCGGTAAGCCAGAACAGGGTAAACTCGGTGAGATATTCCCGTGACATCTCGGCAAGGCGGAAAAAGAGTTTCGCGTAAACCTCGGTTTTTCCTGCATTCATCTGCGACGGATAGGGCAGAAGCAGTTCCCGTACTTTGTCATACTGTCCTGTTTTCCATAATTCCCCGGCAAATGAATATCTGGCATACTCAGTAAGATCGGAGAGTTCGCCCCTGTCTGCAAGATATTTTCCCTGCCCGTAAATCCGTCCCCATTGAGCAGTTTCACCTTCCTCGTTCCCAAGCCCCGGCTTTTCCTCGTTCCCAAGCCCCGGCTTGGGAACGCACTTTTTACTCTTCTCAAAACATTCATAAAGCTCTGCCGCAAGCAATGACCTGACCGCTGTTTTCTGTTCTGAAAAGGCATTGTTTTTGTCGGGAATTCCATCCCAGACTTTCAGGCAGTCATAGTATTTCTTTATTTTTGCCAGGGCAAAACCGTAGTCATACACGGCTCTATCATCCGATACGTTAAACGTGCCGAATATGGAAACAGCCTCTTCATATTTTCCGGCTTTGACAAGGATATGCGCGCGTCTGAGAAGAATCTCTTTGCTTTCTGTTTCATGGACAGAAAGTGCTTCTTCATACAGTTCGGCTGCTTTCTCATAATCACCGGACTGCTCTGCATCTTTTGCAGCTTCAAAGGATTTCCGGCCCGCCATTTCTGCTTTCAGCGAAGTGATTTTTTCCGGAAGCCACTCTTCGCCGGAAAGTCTGTATGCCTCTTCGAAATATTGAACCGCATCCCTGAGATTGCCCTTTTTAAGGCTTCGCCGGCCCTTTCTGATAAGTTCTTTTGTCTCCAGCAGAGTAATTTCTTTTTCACATATCTTTATCTTTTCGGCAATATCCTCATCATGCAAGACAGCGTTGATTTCTTCGAATGCCGGTTTTGCCAGCGCATAGCTGCCTTTTTTAAATAACTTCTCGGCTCTTTCGAGAATTGATTTCGGTCCCTGTATCTTTTTTTTCATAGTTTTTTTTCGTTAAATTCACACTGCCGGACAATTTTTCAACCCGTTCTGCTGAAACAGACAACAAACGGCTTGCAAAGCCGTTTTACTGTAAAACGCCCCTGCTTAAAACAGACGCAAATCGTTTTTAATAAAATCAGCATATTATAATTTTTTGTCCGGTAGTGTGCGTTAAATTATAAAATCCGGATTTGCAATGCCGCCCTGCATTCCGGATCATGTTTTGCACATCACTGGGTTTTATCCTCGTTTATCTTCGTTCCCAAGCCCCGGCTTCAGTTAAGGAGGAGTGCTGAAATGCCGATTTTATAAGATAGGTTCAGCACTCCTCCTCCTTAACTTAACGGCAGTGAAGCCCCGGCTTGGGAGCGCACTTGCAGCCGTTCATTGCAGCAATATCTTTATCCGCTTTCCGGCCTGAAGTTCAGCGTCGGGATTCTCTTCGGATAAGTGTTTTTCCACATCTTTTATCCTGTAGAATTTATTGATAACTGACCGGAAAGTATCTCCCTCGGCGATGGTATAGTACCAGTAAAGATGATCTTTTTCCTTCACAATAATCTTTCTGTAAATCTGCCTTGCTGCACGGGGATTTTTAAGAATCTTCAGGCGGACACCGTACCCGATCTCATAGACACAGATATTCGGATTGTGTTCCAGCAGAACCGGATAGTAATGTCCTGAGCCGTAATACATTTCGGCAATATCCCATAAAGTATCCCCTTCTCCGGCGTTATATGTCCAGAACTCGGATTCCGGCAAAAGCTCGGGTTTGGGCGGCGGCGTTTCTTTGGGAGCAGTTGCAGGCTGAGAAACTTCGGTCTTTGCTTTATCCGGCTCAGGCTGTGCATTCACGGAAACCGACTCCCCTGCCGGAGTCACAGACTTTGACTCGGAATCTGTTTTCTGCCGAGTTTCGGAAGTCGAACTATCCGTATTCCCTGTTCCTGTTTCCCGCCCCTTGTTCATCAGTCCTTGCAAAGATTTTGTCAGTTCTGTTTTCTGGTTCGCCACAATAGTTTCCAATTTCCTGAAGCGGTAGAACTGAAACAGGGTGAGAAGAATTATCAGACCCATAAGCAGCATCATGACCGCCGGCATAAAGCTCCGCATTTTTGAAAACTGCCCGGTTCGGGCCGCTTCGGCAGGAACGGGTCCGGGTTTTATCTCATCGGGAAGCATATCCAGCACTTTAAAGCAGGTCATATCTGCATCGCACTGTGGACAGCGGTCTGCGTCCCGAGAGATATTTTCCATGCCGCAGACAGGACAGGTCTGTGTTTCCGGCATGTCATTGTCTGCCGGTATCCGAGAACTTTCTATGAGACATATACCGCGGATCAGAGACTGTCTCATTTTCTGATGTCCTTATACACTTTGCCGGCTCTGGCTTCATATTCGTCCACAATCTGATAGGTTTCGGGCATGATTTCTTTGATCATCGTCATGGCTTTTTCAGGTTCGTTTTTCTTGAATGCCTTCAGGATATTTTCAATGGACTGATAGAACTTGGGAGCCTTGGAAGGGTTGGTTTCCATGCAGAAATCCCCGGCTTTCTGGATTTCCATCAGCGTATTGACCACACCGAGTTTTTTGTTCAGTACCTCGTTCAGCCCGTCAATCGCCCGCACATTTTCTTCATAAGTCCCGCGCTCGTCCATGGCATTGAGCCTCTCCATGCTTTTCTGAATTACGGCACGGGTTTTGGGAGGAATCGCAGGTCCGAAATCTTCAAGCGCGGATTCGGCATAATAAAAAGTGGAACGTCCGCTGATACCTTCCGCGGCTAATTTCCGGGCTTTGTCGGCTTTAAGCAGAGCCTTTTCATAAAGCTTTTCATTGACTTCCCCGGTTTCCGCAGAGACCACGGCGTTGATGTCTTTTATGACAGACAATGAGCGATGCGTCAGATCCGTCACGATATACTCTGTGTAATTCTTCTGATTTGCCTCATTGACCGTTTCCTCGAGATTCCGAAAGAGTTTTTCGTCAGCTTTGCCGCGGGAAAGAGTTCTGGAAACCTTAACATCCGGATATTCTTTCAGCACAGCGGTCACTCCGACAATATTGTTTTCATCAATTTTGAGCGTGACTTCCACATGAAGCAGACCGCTTTTTTCCTTTTCCTTATCCTTTTTCTCTATCCTGTCAATGCCTACCCACAGGTCGCCGATGGATTCTTCTTTGTCGTTGACCATATTGTAAAACTTCATGTGGACTAATTTCTGTTCAGGATGAACTAGCCGGAAAACTTCGGTTTTTTCGCAGGGAAGCGGGCTGTTCTTTTCGATCATGAGATAACGGTCGTCATTTTCCAGCCGGATATAGTAGTCATGCGCGGCAGAATGGACAATATCCAAAACTCCCTGTTCGATGATATAGGCTTGCAGATCAAAGTCACAGGCTTTGCACAGCTTATCTGTCTGGGAAACTTCCCTGCCGCATTTGGGGCATTCATAAGTATCCGACAGCCGATGACTCAGGATTGCCGCACCTTCCGCTATGGCAAGCATGGGTCTTTCGTGAAGCAGAACTTTGTCTTCTCCGAATTCTTTTTTAAGGGCATTGACAATGCCCGGAATCCTTGAACTTCCGCCCACCAGAAGGAATCTGTCAATGAGGTCCGGCGAGAAGTTAATATCATTGAGCATTTTCCGGGTGAGATTCAGCGATTTTTCAATGACCGGCGCGATGATCTCATTGAATTTCTCACGGCTCAGTTCCACATCTGCATCCACGCTGTTTCCGTCTTTGTCTTTCAGAACGCCCGGAATCTCGATATAAGCTTCATTTTCATCGCTTAACCGGATTTTTGCCTGCTCTGTTTTCTCACGCAGTTCTCCGATAAAGCGGTTTCTGCGTTTTTCCTCCTGCGCTTCGATAAAAAGCGGCATATTTTCTATATTGTATTCTTCTCCCATACGGCTCAGGACATAATCGCTCACCATCCGGTCAATATCTTCGCCGCCCAGCCACATATCCCCGCCTTTGCCTACCTCGATAAACTGTCCGCCGCTGATCGTGAGTACCGAAAGATCAAAGGTTCCTCCGCCGAAGTCAAAGATGAGAACAGTGCGTGATTCATCTCCTTTCACCGTGTCCACCCCGAAAGAGATAGCCGCGGCAGTGGGTTCGGGCAGGAGCCTGCGGACTTTGATACCGGCAATTGCAGCGGCAGTTCGGGTAGCGTGTTTCTGTTTGTCGTTGAAATAAGCCGGTACGGTAATCACCGCGAATTCCACTTTGTCCTTCAGAACCGATTCCGAGTCTTTCCGAATTTTTTCCAGTATTTTTGAAGAAATTTCTTCGGGAGTATATTCTTTTCCGTCCAGAATGATTGCGAGACTGTTTTCCGTTCCTTTGGAATGCTGCTCGATCCGATATCTGAGGCGACGGTCTTTCCGGATTTCCTGAACTTCTTTGTCCTGAAAATTCCTTCCCATGAGCCGTTTGACTGCCACAACGGTATTTTCCGGGTCCTGTTTCAGCCATTCGCGCGCATGAATACCCACCGCAACTTCCGGTTTGGAAAAGGGCATTTTCTTTTTTTTGACCGTAACGCAGGAAGGGGTGATAAAATCCCCTTCGGCATTTTTCAGAACTTCCGTGTGAACCCGCCTGATAGCGGCAACTGAGTTGGTGGTTCCCAAATCAATACCGATGGATTTGGCCATATCTGTTTCCCTTTCTTCTCATAACAATGTGTTTAAATATACTGCTCACCGCCATAATCTGCGCTTTTGTAAAACGCCAAAACTTAAAACAGATGCAAACCGTTTTGTCAGCAGAAACGATTTACGTCTGTTTTAAGTTTTTGGCGTTTTACAGAAGATTCGGAAAGCGCAGATTATGAAATATCCTTACCGCCGTAATAATAATAGGACTTACGCACTCGAATTTATTTTTCTGATTCATTGGCGTTTATCAGCGTCCATTGGCGGTTAAAAATCATGCGACTGCGTAACTCATAAATACGCAGTTCAAAAGTCGGCGGGTCAGACAGGAAAGTCCGACCCGCCGGATTTTTTTCCCGGTCAGACAGGAATGTCCGACCCGCCGGATTTTTCCCGGT
>DYRK01000959.1 GCA_020718785.1 Desulfatirhabdium butyrativorans
ACACAGATCGGCTTTGTCACAACAAAAGGCAGCAATGATTTGAAGGTAAGGGGAGACAGAGTGTATGTGCTGCATCGCGACGGCTTTCAGATCATAAATGTCCTTGAGCCTTCCGCGCCCTATATCTCCGGCGCTGTGGATATTTCCGGGAATCCTTCGAGCTTTACCAGAGATTTCGATGCAGTCGGAAACATAGTTTATCTCACATATCATAGCCTGAACAGTGAACGCTTGCAGGTTACAGATGTGACAAATCCGGCGTATCCGATTGAAATCGCATCGTTTATTGTTCCGGGTGAGGGAACGGGCATTGCGGTGTCGGACAATATGGCTTATATCGCGTGCGGATGGAATTGGAAATTGGCGGTTATCCCCATGCCCGTTGACATCAAGCCCGATATTCCGGTGACGGCAACACGAATGTCTCTCAAACTTCCCGCGCCTGAAATGCCGGCACATTACACACTGAAAGTCTTTAATCAAAGTGAAAGCCATGATCTGCCCGGGGCTGTCACCTTTATTCTGCCTGAAAAAGCCTATATTGCAGATACAAAAGCCATTATCGTGGCGGGCAGAATTTCTTCTGAAAACAGTCTTTGGGAAAGCACTCTTGCCTGTACCAATCATGCCTATAATGTCCTGCTCCGCCAGGGCTATACACGGGAGAGTATTTATTATCTCAGTCCTGATGAAAATATTGACGCTGACGGAGACGGTCTTTTGAACGATGTGGACGGGAAAGCCACAAAATCAGATTTGCTTCAAGCCTTAGAATGGGCTAAAAATTCCGAGCCGCCCGCGTATGAGCTTCTGCTCTATATGACCGGGCATGGCGGGGATGGGGTTTTCATACTCAACGAAGAACAGGAGAAGCAAGAAGAGAGGGTGATTGAGGCAAGTGTTTTAAAAGATGCGCTGGATAAGTTGCAGGAAACCATGACCGGAAAAGTCATTGTCATTTATGACGCCTGTCTGTCCGGAACTTTTCTTCAGGCGATAAAACCTGATGAAGCGTATCAGAAACGCATTCTCATTACCAGCACCGATGCCGATAAAGAGGCGAGGTTTTTATCTCCCACGGGACTTGACAAAGACAAGGGAGAACTTTCCTTTTCCTTTCAGTTCTGGTCTGGCATTTTCTACGGACTTGAATTAAAAGAAGCATTCTTTACCGGCAAAGACATCATGTCAGAATTTCAGAATGCCTTTCTTGATTATGACGGGGACGGTATCGGAAATGAAAAACAGGATGACTGGAAAGCCGCAGACGGCATCATCATCCGCAGAGGCTATCGCTTACCCATGAATCTGCCGGTGATTGAAGAGATATGCGGCGAACAACTGCTGGAGGACGGAAACAGCGCAAAAGTTTGGGCAAAAACACGCTCAGGCGGCATCCGCAAAGTGACAGCACTCATCACGCCGCCTTGTTACAATCCGCCCCCGGGCAACTCAATTACCGGACTTCCGGCAATCGAACTCCGTGATGCTGATAATGACGGCGTATTTGAAACCGTTTACAATGACTTTGCAATAAAAGGCAGTTATAAGCTTACCGTGTATGCAGAAGATGCGGAAGGGCTTTATTCTCTGCCGAGACAGACGGCAGTGATCCGGGAACAGGGAAATCCGTGTCCGAAAGGCGATATTAACGGAGATGCAGTCGTTGATTTGGCAGATGCGATTTCTGCCTTGAAAGTCACAGTAGCGCAATCCGCCCCGATTCGTCCGGATTATGTAA
>DYRK01000243.1 GCA_020718785.1 Desulfatirhabdium butyrativorans
AATCCGCTTGAAATTTTTGCGATAATTGAAAGATATTTTGTCTGAACGGTGATTCAACTGTCTGAACCCTGATTTTCGGGATTAAAGGATTTTCAGGATTTCTGTCAAGCCTTCCGAAGTCCGGAGTGCTGAAATGACCCATTTTATAAGATCGGTCAGCACGGCTGCGGCTGAACAGGGCTGTCCGAATCCTGATTCAACTGTCTGAACCCTGATTTTCAGGATTAAAGGATTTTCAGGATTTCTGTCAAGCCTTCCGGAGTGCTGAAATGAAATTTTGGCACAGACACAAAACGGCTTGAAAAGCCGTTTTACTGTAAAACGATTTTTCAAATCGTTTTAAAGTCCGGAGTGCTGAAATTAAATTTTAGCACGGCTGCAATCCGATAATGTCCGAACCCTGATTTGCCTGATTAAAGGATTTTCAGGATTTCTGTCAAGCCTTCCGAAGTCCGGAGTGCTGAAATGACCCATTTTATAAGATCGGTCAGCACGGCTGCAATCCGATAATGTCCGAACCCTGATTTGCCTGATTAAAGGATTTTCAGGATTTGTGTCAAGCCTTCCGGAGTGCTGAAATGACGCATTTTATAAGATTCGGTCAGCACGGCTGCAATCCGATAATGTCCGAACCCTGATTTGCCTGATTAAAGGATTTTCAGGATTTGTGCTGAACCCGTTTTATAAAATTGGCATTTCAGCACTCCGGAAGGCTTGACAGCAATCATGCAAATCCTTTAATCCTGAAAATCAGGGTTCAGACAGTGTTCGGACATTTTAAAAAAAAGCTTGACAAGCCTGTCAAAGTGCATTATAAAAACGAATTTTATGCAATACAGATATTTTCTTTCGGAAGAAGATTATGAGATAACAGATAAAGAAAACCGAAAATAAAGTTCAGCGTTAATGTAGTCATCGTCCACTTAAAAACCGCCATTTTTTAACTCATAGGACGATGCAGACGGAGACGCGCCCGACCGGGCGCGCCTCTTGTTTGCGTTCTATGGGGGGTGCTTGGCGGTACCTTAGGTGGGCGCAAATATAGAGGCTGCGCCCTTTTTTAGTGGCGTAGAGAGGGATATTTTGATGAATCAAAGTATCTCCTCTCAAAATAAACTTTGTTCAACCCGAAAAAAAGGAGGTACTCATGGCGCGTCAGAATTTTCGTCTGAAATCAGTACGGTGTAAGGCAGTCTGTCTGTTTATCCTTTTCAATGTGTTTTTCCTGCTCGGAGGAATTTTTTCTCCGGCAAATGCCGAAGACCCGCCGACTTTTGTTATGAGTTTCGGAACATCCGGTTCCGGCGACGGGCAATTCGACCGTGCTGCCGGTTTAGCTGTTGACAGTTCCGGCAATATCTGGGTGTCGGATACCTACAATCACCGCGTACAGAAATTCAGCAGTTCGGGAACTTATCTCAGCCAGTTCGGAAGTTACGGCCCCGGCAACGGACAATTAATTAAGCCCTTTGGTATAGCCTTTGACAGTGCGGGCAATATCTATGTAGCGGATGTTTTTAATCACCGCATTCAGAAATTCAGCAGTTCGGGAACTTATCTCAGCCAGTTCGGAAGTTACGGCACCGGCAACGGACAATTCGACCATCCCCAAAATATAGCTTTTGACAGTGCGGACAATATCTATGTAGCGGATGTTTTTAATCACCGCATTCAGAAATTCAGCAGTTCGGGAACTTATCTCAGCCAGTTCGGAAGTTACGGCACCGGCAACGGACAATTCGACCATCCCCAAAATATAGCTTTTGACAGTGCGGACAATATCTATGTAGCGGATGTTTTTAATCACCGCATTCAGAAATTCAGCAGTTCGGGAACTTATCTCAGCCAGTTCGGAACATCAGGCTCAGGCAACGGTCAATTCAATGGTCCTTCAGGTATAGACGTTGACAACTCCGGCAATATCTTTGTGGTGGACATAGAGAATTACCGTGTTCAGAAATTCAGCAGTTCAGGAAGTTATCTCAGCCAGTTCGGAGGCTACGGTACCGACAGCGGACAACTGAATCATCCCATCGGTATAGCCATTGACAATTCGGATAATATCTATGTAGTTGACAGCGAGAATAACCGCATACAGAAATTTGCTTATAGCAGCGGCGGTGTGATCCGGACGTTGCCCTCATGTTATCCGCTCGGAGCCAAGCTCACCGTAACGCTGAAAATCACGCCCTCATCAAGTTCGAGTTTTATTGATATGATTGAAGAAACGGTGCCTGCGGGATGGATAATTTCCAACGCGAGCATAGGATTAGATGTAGGGATGGCAGACGTGTCCGGTTCGAAAATAACATTCCTTCTTTTTGACAAAACGGACAAAACTCTGACTTATGATGTCACCCCGCCAGTCACAGAAACAGGCGATAAGACTTTCAGCGGAACAGCATCGGCAGACAACGTCAAAAGCAATATCACAGGGCAGAATATCATCAGTGCATGTCCGCCAGCGGAGCCGTTTGTGACTCGGACATTGCCTTCATGTTATGTACCCGGAATTAAGCTCACCGTAACGCTGAATGCAACGCCTTCTTCCACAACCGGTTTTTATGCAATTGAAGAAACGGCACCTGTTGGATGGATAATTTCCAATGCGAGCATGGGGGGAGTGTTTGGTTCGAATTCGAACAAAATAATATTCATTGACAACGCGAGCCGCACACTGGCTTATGATATTACCCCGCCGGTCACAGAAACTGGCGATAAGGCTTTCAGCGGAACAGTATCGGCAGATGATGGTAAGAGCAATATCACGGGACAGACCCTCATCAGTGGGTGTCATACTGTTCGTATTTACGGCGAGGTTTATGATGAGTACGGCACCGGAATTTCCGGCGTCATACTGATTCTGAGCAACGGCGGCGGCACTGTAACGACTGACAGTTCGGGCTATTACAGCATCAATGTTCCTTCCGGCTGGAGCGGCGAGGTGATGCCCTCATTAGGCGGTTATACTTTCAATCCCTCAAGTGGGTTTTTCAGCAATCTGATTTCTGATCAGCTTATGAAATTTCACTGCACTCGTGCTGACACACCTTTCACGATTTCCGGTTTGGTTCAAGACATAAACGGAACCGGAGTTTCAGACGTTACGCTGAAGTCAGACAAGGGCGAAACAGCAACTACGGATATTTTCGGTTTTTACAGCATGACCGTCAGTTCGGGCTGGAGCGGAACGCTCACGCCGTCTAAGAGCGACTGCATATTCACCCCTGCAAGTCAGTATTTCGGCAATATTATATGGAATCAGTGGCAGGATTTCACTGCCGACTGCGGAGAACCATGTGCATGGATAAGCCGTATCCTTCCGGCAGCCTATATGCCCGGCGAGGAATTCACGGTGACATTGGAAGCAGAACCGCCATCGGGAACGAATATGTATTCGGTCGAAGACAGGTGTATAAACGGCTGGACGGTTTCCGGCATCGGTGACGGCGGAATGTATGACAGGAATACCGGCAAAGTGAAATTCGGACCCTTTCAGGACGGCAAAGCCCGCACCCTGACATACAGCGTTACGCCGCCGTCATCGGAAAGCAAAGACGGGACATTTGCCGGAACCGGCGTGATCAACTCCGAGGCAAGAGTTGTCGGCGGACAGACGGTTATTTCCAAAGGTCCGGAAACACATCCTGCCGATATGAATACGGATTTCAGCATGAGCATTGCCGAGATGAATTCCTACGGCTCGGCATGGCTGCACTTTGCGCCGTGGACGTTGCCGCCGAATCCCATTCCCATGTCTTATGTCAGCAAAGCGGTCGAACTGTGGCTGAACGGCGAGACTTACAAGTTCGATTCCGCTTCCGGAAGCCCGCCGCAGTGCTGGGTGAATACTGCCGCATCAACCCGTTCTCAGAGAGACGATGTTCTGCTGACAGCAGACCGTACCCTGCCGTCTCTGTACAAAGCGGGCGAGTCAATTACAGTGACGATTTCGGTATCGGCTGCGGCAGCGGGCTATACGATTGAAGAGACACCGCCTGCGGGATGGACCGCTTCGGATGTGAGCGACGGCGGCACAGCAGACGGCGGATTGGTGCGTTTCTGGATTCCGAGTGCGGGCGGTCAGGCAAAAACACTGACATACAAAGCGATGCCGCCTGCGGATGCAAAAGGCGCATACACATTCGGCGGAGAAATCTCATCCGGCGGCGACAATCAGACGATTGCCGGAGATATTTCTGTGAGCGACACGCAGCCCGGGGATCTGAACGGCGATCTCAAAGCCGATCTGAAAGATGCGGTTATTGCCTTGCAGATTGCCGTTGCGACACAGCCCCCGCCCACAGCGGCTGTCGGTGCGGATGTGAACAGCGACAGGAAAATCGGCATTGAAGAAGCGGTATTCGCTTTGGAGAAATCGGCAGAATAGTAGGGTGGGCATGGTTAATGCCCACCATACTGATGAATGATGTCAAGAGAAAAATGGAGTGCAAAAATTACATTTTCGCAAATGCAAAAAAGGAATTTTTGCACTCCGGAATAAAAAAACGACCGCTTGGGTTGGGTTTCGTTCCTCAACCCAACCTACATCCCCAGCAAAGTTATGCGTTTTCCTTCCTGAGAAACTTCTTTCCGATAAATCCGTTTCTCCCAGGGGATTTCCGTGTTGGTTTCAAACAGAATCAGATAGCCGTGATCCGCGCCCGTGCGGTCCAGATAAGCCGCGATCTGTTTCAGGCCCTCTTCTTCTCCGTAACGGTCCCGCTGGAGCTTGAGTTCCAGAAGAAAGCGGTCTGAGCGGAAAGTTACGGTCATGTCACAGCGTCCGCTGCCCATTGCCATTTCCCGCTCGATCATTCCGTCAGAATCAACAATCCGCTGAATAAAAGCCATGAGCATCAGGGGTCTTCCGGCTTCCCGGAAATCGAAGTTTTCAAGCCAGATGTCCATATTGCGGCTGCATGATTTCTGAAAAACCGAAAGCAGGGCATCCATATTCAGATGTCCGCCGCGGATATACCGCGTCTGATCTGCTATATCCGGGTTAAAAGAAACCTGCCACGCGTAATTCAAGGCACGCGGAATGCTTTCGGCATAAACAGGATTGGCAAATTTCACAGGAGCTTTGCCGGTAATCATTCCGAGGTCCCGCAGATAAGCCAGATCATTGCCGAAACTGTCGGGAAGCAGGGCATGTCCGCAGATAATCGCTTCTGCCACTGTTTTCACGGCAGGTTCGCGCAGTTTGTTGATAAGACTGTCCAAATGGGGATCCCGCCGGAGAATCAGTTCTTCTTTTGCCTGTGTGACATGGGCAAGCGTGATTTTCTGGCGGAAATCATTTTCCAGGATTTCGGCAACAATCTGATTGGCAAGCGCATTGACAAGCCATGGCTGTCCCTGAGTCAGACGAAATATTTCGTTTCGGACTGCCGGATCAAATTCCTGACCGGTTTCCGCGGTATGCTGATCCAAAAGTGCTTCCATATCGGATAGGAGAAAGCCTTCCATGAAAAGCGATTTGGTTTTGATGTTAAACAAAGAGCCGATATCCGGCTGTTCCCATTCGGAGCAGGTTCTGACTTTGTAATCGCGTATGTCTCTCAGCCCGACCAGCGCGATGGAATGCGGAAATCCTTCGGGTCGAACTTCAAACCCTGCCCGAAGTTGGCGGATAATGGTCTGAAGCATCTCCTCGGTCAGAAAATCGGCTTCGTCAATGAACAGTACAATGGGCTTGGGATTTTTTTCTGCCCACGCGGACAGATAATCGCCGATCTGACCAAAGGGAAATACATCCGGCTGCGGTTTTTCCACAGGAAGAGGCCATTCGGATTCGGGAAGCTGAAGTCTGGCCTGGCGGAAAATCGCAGTGGCAACGATCATCATTGCGTGTTCCGAATCCCGCGCACTGGCTGCTGCCTGAACATTGACCGTCAGGGCAGAATATTTGCCTTCGCTGTTGAGCCGGTTCATCAGGGCATACAGATAGGTGGTTTTTCCGGTCTGACGCGGGGCATGAATCACAAAATAATGCTGCCCGTCAATCAGATGTTTGACAATCGGAAGCCGGGGCAGCGGATCAACCTTGTAATGAATTTCGGGTTTGCAGTTACCTGCGGTGTTAAAAAATCGGTTCATTGCGGTTTCCTTTAAATTGAAAAGTGAGAATTGAGAATTGAAAAATTCTCAATTCTCAGTTCTTATCTCACGTTACGCAGTCAGTGCGTGAATCCCCCTTTTTTTCAAAGGGGGCAGGGGGGATTTCTCTGCCGCCGCTTTGAAAATCCCCCTTCATCCCCCTTTAAAAAAGGGGGAAAAATTAATGTTGCGTAACATGAGTTCTTATATTCTTTTCTGATTTGTTTCGCAACACACAATAAGTCTTGACAGTCAGAAGTCAGAAGTGAGAATTGAGAATTGAAAAGCGGGAAATTCTCTTTTTTCAATTCCCGACAGGACTTATGCACTCGAATTTATTTTCCCGATTAATTGGCGTTTATCAGCGTCCATTGGCGGTTAAAAATCATGCAACTGCGTAACTCCTATCCCGATTTTCACTTACCGGAGGCAAATGACCCGTTTTTTCAATATTGCCGGTCCCTGCCGGCCCGAAATTCATTATATGATTGACCCGCTGCCCCGTCTTCCGGGGGTACGGGAACTGATCGAAAGCCAGAATTTTTTTGTGATTCACGGTCCCCGTCAGAGCGGAAAAACCACCTATCTGTATGCGCTTATGCACCGGCTGAACGCGGAAGGCAGATTTTCCGCATTGACGGTCAACATACAGCCGGCAGCCGCGGCAAATGATTCGGCTCATGCCATGATGATGATAGCGGATGCGATCTGGCACAAAGCCCGGCGTCATCTTCCTGAAAAAGAATGCCCCGACATGCCGGATACTTCGGATCAGGAAAGCTTTTCACGTGGACAGCTGCAGCGTTATCTGAACATGTGGGCAGAAAAAAATCCCAAACCCGCGGTACTGTTTATTGACGAAGCCGATACGCTCCCAGAGCCTATATTTCCTTCGCTTTTGCGTCAGCTTATAGCGGGTTTTGAAGATCGTCCCCATGGTTTTCCGCATTCGGTGATTTTAACGGGTGTCAGAGATATCCGAAATTATCTCTTTCAAAAAAAACAGAACTCCCAGACAGAGCCGCGTAATTCCGGAAACTTTGCCGCTCTTCCTTTTGATATAAAAGCAGAATCTTTTTTTATGGGAGGATTCACGCCTTCGGAAACCGCCGCGCTGTTAGATAAGCACAGCAAAGCTTCCGGACAGGTATTTTCACCGGAAATCAAAGCCGAAATATTCCGCCTGACTCAGGGACAGCCCTGGTTGGTCAATGCGCTGACCCGGCAGATTGTGACGGGTATTCTGAAAGATGACTGCAGCCGTCCCGTCACTTTTGCCCATATAATCGAAGCCCGAAAGAGACTTATCCTGCGCCGGGATACGCATTTGGAAAATCTGACAGACAGGCTAAAAGAATCGGCAGTAAAGACTGTGACAGAGGCAGTTATCAGCGGTGAATTTTTGGAACCGGGCAGACTTCGTGACGATCTCACGCATGTTCGGGAAATCGGGCTGGCGACGCTGGAACCGCCTGTGAAATTTGCCAATCCGATCTATGCCGAGACGGTTTTCAGAGCATTGAATTACTCATACCAGATATCTTTTAACCCGGAAATGGCGGAACCGGGAAGATATATAAAATCCGGGCGGCTGATTATGGACAGCCTGCTTTCCGTGTTTCAGGAATTTTACCGCCGTCATGCCGAAGCATGGCTTGAAAAATTCGATTTCCGGGAAATCGGCAGGCAATTGCTGCTAATGGCTTTTCTACAGAGAATTGTCGGCATCAACGGACTCATCGAATGCGAAACCGCGGTGGGCAGCGGACGATGTGAGGTCTTGGTGATATTCGGTTCGGAACGCTTCGCGCTTACGCTCAAACTTCAGCGGGACAGCTATTCGGAACAGGAAGGGCTTTCGGAAATGCTCGGATATTTGAACCGTCTGGGGCAGGATCAGGGTTATCTTATTTTATTCGAAACAGATTCCCAAATCCCCTGGGAAAAGAATAGCTACCGTATAACATCCCAGATTCCATTGGAAAAACGCATTTTTCGCAAAGATATGACCATTGAGGGAAAGCGGGTCATACTGATCGGAATGTGACAGAAAATGAGATCATAAGCGAGCGACCTTGAAGACTTATAATTTTTTTGCGGCAGAACAGGCATTTTTGCCTGTTCATGATAAAGGTCAGACAGAAATGTCTGACCCACCGAATCTTATAAATCATAGCGGAAATTCCGGCGTCTTTGAGCCTTTGCAGGAGATTCCATGACTTCGATTCTGCTTACATTTATCGGCAACAATGACTTTTATCCCGATGAGTCGCCCGGGGCTATTATCTCTATTCTCCGGCAGAGAAAATTCGACCGGATGTATTTGCTGTACAACAAGGACAACTATCTGGAAGCAGGAGAAAAGATTAGACATTAGACATTTTCGGAAATAAGGGTTATCTTTAGAGGGTCAAAGATTTCCGGC
>DYRK01000960.1 GCA_020718785.1 Desulfatirhabdium butyrativorans
AAATTCGGAAAAGATTTCTCAACGCATGTCTCATCCCGGATCATAACACCGGGAACTGCAAGCCCTGCCACTGCGAAACACATGGCAATGCGATGGTCATTGTAGGTGTCAATCTCTGCGCCGTGAGGTTTGCCGCCTTTGATAATAAGCCCTGAATCGGTAGTCACAGCTTCAATGCCCATTTTTGAAAGCTCGGCGGCAACAGCAGCCAGACGGTCGCTCTCTTTTGCTTTCAGATGTGCCACATTCTTAATGACGGTTGTGCCTTCGGCAAAGGCTGCGACAACAGCCAATGTAGGAACCATATCCGGCATATCTGCCATATCTGCTTCTATTGCCCGGAGTTGTCCGCCGGAGACTGCAAGCCCGTCTTTTTCATGAATAACTTTGCAGCCCATTGCCTCGAAAAGTTCTGTCACGCGTACATCTCCCTGCCGGGAGTTCTTAGTGATGCCTCTGACTTTCACTGTCCCCTGAGTCACGGCAGCCGCAGCCCAGAAATAACTCGCGTTGGATGCATCCGGTTCTACCATATAACTCCCTGCTTTGTAAACCTGTTTTCCGGGAATACAGAAGCGGTTATAACCCTCCCGCTCTACAGTGACACCGAGCCGGGTCATGACATCCACGGTAAGATCAATATAAGGTTTGGAAACCGGTCCTTCTGTGACTACGATCTCAAGTCCGTCCAGAGTATATGGAGAAATGAGAAGCAGTCCTGAGAGATATTGGCTGCTTATGCCGCATTTCAGTTCTATGCGCCCGCCTTTTATTTTTCCGCCGATTATCTCAATGGGCGGGCATCCGGTATTATTCAGTGACTTCGCAGAAACGCCCATCTGCTGCAGCCCGTCCAAAAGGTCCTGAATAGGACGCTGAGACATCCGTTCCGAGCCGGTGAGCGTATATCTGCCGTTTCCGAGTGCTGCCACAGCAGCCAGCAGGCGCATGGATGTGCCGGAATTGGCAAGATATATCGGATTATCACAGGGCTTCAGAATGCCTTCTGTGCCGTGTATCATGATTTTGTCATTGTCAGCGATATGCACACCGATCTGTCTTAATGCCTTCAGCGTCAGAAGCGTGTCTTCGCTTCTCAAGGCATTTTCGACAAAGCAGATGCCGTCAGACAAGGCTGAAGCAATAAGTATTCTGTGCGTATAGCTTTTGGAACCCGGAACCGTCACTTCTGCAACTGCGGGTTTCCGGGGAGTTATTTCGATCATCAGCTTAATCCCTTTTCATTTCTTTCTGCAAAAACTTCTTTTGCCGCAAATATGCCGTTCAATGCGGCAGGAAAGCCCGCATAAACCGCCATCTGAATTATGACTTCGATGACTTCCTCACGCGTGCAGCCCACATTCAGCGCGGCGTTAATATGAACTTTCAACTGCGGCATTGCGTTTGCCAGGGCAGTGAGTGCCGCAACCGTGGCGATTTCTCTGGATTTCAAATCCAATCCCGGACGTGAGTAAACATCGCCGAAAGGAAACTCAATCACATACCGCGCCAGATCAGGGGCAATATCTTTCAGACTTTCCATAACCCGCTCCCCGGCTTCCCCGTCAATTTCTTTCACTTTTTTCCAGCCTCGTTCATATCTGTCTTCGCTCATTGCTGCTCCTTATTCTGCATTCATAATCTGCACATTTGACAATTTTTGAAAGTTATAAAATCTGAATTCCGTCTGTTTAACAGCACATTTTTGAAAAGTCAACCCTGATTCAGGGATT
>DYRK01000961.1 GCA_020718785.1 Desulfatirhabdium butyrativorans
CACATAAAGATATACTTTTTCATCTCCGATTGCTGGCATAATCAGTCTCCTTTATCAAAGCAATAGTCAGAATTGCTTCTGTCATCTTTATTCAAGCTTTTTACCTGTGAGTTTCATATCGCAGATAAAAGTAATGAAATTATCATAACTATAATAAATAACTTCATAATCTCCGTTAATACTTTTCCATGCCACATCCAATATCTCTCTGACCCGTGGGTGGTTTTCATGCAAAAAATAAACTGCGGCACGATCAATAAAATAAACTCTGTACATTCCGCAATCAGGTGATTTGGCAACCCATCTTACAATAACATTCATACCTTTTTCTATGATATGCTGTTTATACCAGAAATCCCGGCTGTATTCACGCTTGTCGGGACAAGGGCGTCCTGATAAGTCATACTTTTCCGTTAATTCCACCTTTATCAGTTTGCATGGGTTGTCAGGATCGGTCTCATAAAAAATACTTCTGTTCATATTAAGAGCTTTTCTGACAGTTTCAGCCATACGAGATGAGTCTTTTTGCGATTTCGGGATATACAGTTTTTTCCCAAAGACTGCCATCACGACATAGCGATCAGACATCTCTTTAATCTTCATAGGAATGGTATCGTTCATTTTTTATTCAATCCTTTATTTTTGGTGTTGAGCGCGAACAACAGGACGGGGGTAACGTTCCTTAGCTTTTATCTTTTCAGAAATACGAGGGTCGGGGTCTGCATACTTACCATCTCTTTTCATACCATTTCTTTCCAAAAGAGTTGCTTTAGTATCCACATAAGTCGGATCTTTCAAACCAGATGGACCATATATTTGCCCATCAGTGATCATTACCGACCGAGTCGGATCAAGAGTACCGCTCCCTTTTGATATGTTAATCCATTCTTCTTTGGTAAGGACAGTATCAGGGCTTAAAGAAGGATCAATGACATACTGAACCGGGTTTCCGTCAGCTCCGATACCACCTTCTACCATAGGAGCTACATGGTAACCCCAACTAACTTTATCTGATAATCCATGCAATACTCCGGTAGCAGGTTCCAAGTCGCCGAATACAAAAATCTTTTTCAATTCTACATTGAACTGTTCCTCTATAATTCTTTTCATCTCATGCGCCCTTGCATAACATCCGTCCCACGGATGATCAAACGGAATGTCCTTTTGCTGGGCAAGATACTGATGCAGCCAGTTTGCCGCCTTTTCGGAAAGCTTATCCACCTTATCCGCATAATTCACATTTGGGCTGCCTTCAGTAACTTTACCTCCGTAAGTTTTTTCCGAAATACGGGCTGCCGGCTTGCCATTGATAAATACATTCAGACATCCGCCGATAATGCTGTCTTTGGGCGGCGGAGAACTTTTTATTCCAGTACATTCGGCTTCATCTCCGTAGGTCGAAGCAGGTCTGCCGTTGATACAGACCTTATTTTCAGGAGAGATAACAGGTCCGCCCACATGCGGAATCGGCGGAGAACCCGGACGCACCAATGTGCATATATGCATATCTTTATCCCGTGCTGCTGCTCTTGTTCCCATAGCTGATATTCCTTAATGCTCAAAGTTATAAGTAAAATTCCCGCCATCATCCGAATCCACATGAATATGTTCGCACGTTTCCCCAACTGCCATGCGCCGCAGCAATTCCCCTGAAAGCTCCGGCAAAAGCGTTTGTGTCAGAATATGATCCACGTTTCTTGCGCCGGTATCAACTTCGGTGCATCTGGACG
>DYRK01000244.1 GCA_020718785.1 Desulfatirhabdium butyrativorans
ACCGTATCCCCTGCCGTTTTCTCGACCTCGGCGATACTTTTGACCGATATATTGGCATTCTGAGCCACTTTGTCGAGCATTGCCTGATCAATCAGCTTATATCTCAGGCGTTCGGCAACCATCTGTCCCACTGCCCATCCATGGGATCCGTATTGCCTTGAAATACTTATCACCGCCATGGCATTGTCTCTCCTCTTTCGGTTTTCAGATCAGGATTGTTTCACAAGCCGCCTGCCATGACCAATCCTGCCACAAGCGCAAAGATCGCAAAACTTTCAACCATACCGACGGCTGCAAAGCATTTGCCGAATACTTCCTGTTTTTTGGACGATGCCAGAATCGCAGTGGCAGCCACTTTGCCCTGATAGATCGCAGAAAGACAGATTGCCAGTCCGCAGAAAATTCCGATGAACATTACTGCCACGCCGGCAGTTTTTACCTTGCCCAGAAGAACGAACATCAGGATCAGACCGTAAATGGTCTGGCTGGAAGGAGCGGCAGACACACCGATGAATTTGCCGTGTCCCTCATCTGTTTTCGCCATAGCCCCGTGCGAGACCGCACCTGCATTTCCTACACCGATGGCACTCCCGATAGAGGGAATACCGATTGCAAACGCACACCCTGCGTATCCCAACATGGTTGAGATGTCCATTTTAGTTACTCTCCTCCTTACGTTTCATTTAAAATTTTTCAACAGCGACCAACCTGAACGGTTTAAAGGGAAGTCCGTCCCCCTCAAAACACCAACGGTACCATTCGAGGAAGTTCAGCCGGAGTCCGTGAACGACTCCGCCCATGATTCCCAGAACAATGTTAATGCCGTGTCCTACAATCAGAATCAGCACCGCAGGCAGAAATCCGATATACGGCGGCAATGCCTGATATGCCATATTTGCCAGCATGTTGAAAGTCTGACACATATACATTGTTGCCAGTCCCAGCGCAAAGAGCCGCATATACGACAGAATATCTGCAAAAAGCTGGATAATGCCCAGACTCGCGTTCAGCCCTATCAGTACCCGGATAATCGGATTCCGATGCGATGAAGAGAACAGAATCACTACACCCAGTCCGCCGATCATTACCCATTTTGCCGTAGGGTTCATGGGCGCCCCTTCACTTGCGCTCAGGATCACGTAGCCCGACCATATCACGAATATCCAGCCTAGCGACGGCAAATCCCGGGTCCGGTAAAACTTGATGACCAATGCCAGAGAAATATGCACCATTCCCATAATAATTGCCACCAGCATGACGTGGTTCTGCCCCTCTTTAGTGCCGAAATTCAGCAACATGCATTTATTCAGCGGGCTTTCGGGCGGAATAACCATTCCGAAATACGACACCGAAATGATACCGAAAAATATGACGGACATTGCCAGCATGTAATTCAGGCGTCTGAGCCGGATCCACACCGGAGAACTGCTTTTCACTTTGACATGCAGGAAAACATTCAGAGCCAGAAGGCTCATACCGTATCCCGCATCTCCGATAATCATGCCGTAGAACAGCACAAACCAGTACAGCACAAATCCGCTGGGGTCAAAATCCGTATAATTGGGCTGGGAGTAAACTTTGACCAGGTCTTCGCCCGAATCGGCTGCCCGGCTGTTTTTGAGCAGCACAGGGATTCTGTCTCCCGGTTCAGGATCATCGCCGAGATTGGAAACCGTAAAACCGGGTCCGATCATTTTGAGCAGTTCATCTTCCGGCACCGGAGACCAGCAGGTCAGAACAAAGAGCTTTCCTTCCAACTCCGATACCGCATTCATAACGACTCTGCGATATTCGAAAGTGTCGGTCAGCGTATCTTCGGCTTTTGCCAGCACCGCGGTATGCGCGGACAGTTCCTTGTATTCCGCGGCAATCTTCTGAAGCGATTCTTCCTTTTCACTGATTTCCTGTCCGACGCGCGACAGGCTCTTCAGGGGAACCTTTTCTTCAGGAATTCCCAGTTCCGCAGGCTGCATGCTCAGCACAGCCAGACAGACTTCCCCTTCGGTCTCATGCGTGATCTGATACGTGATGCCGTCTAATGCCAATCCTTTGAATATCCGCCGGGGAACCCGGTAAAAATGGATACCCAGTCCTTTGGAACGCAGCATCTGAATATCTTCAGGATTGAAATCGCCCCAGGGTTCGAGCATGGCCTGCTCTTTTTTCAGCGAGGAAATTTCTGTCTGAAGCCGGGTTTCTTTCTGTCCCAGAGCTTCGCGGCGCGTACAGATCGCGGCATAATCCTCATGACTGTCTTTTGCCTGCTGCTGTTCTTTTTCTGCTATATGGGAAAGAAATTTGCGGATTTCATTCACCTTCTGCAGTTCCCTGACAGTATCTGCGGGCAAAGGACCGTCTTTGGGAATATCCACATGGGTAATCCCGACTTCCTGAAGCCGTTTGACAAACTTTTCCTTCTCGTCCGAAAGACCGAGAAAAGTAATTTTTTTCATCTGGACGATCAAGGCAATTTACCTCCCATCAATTGAGAACTGAAAAGTAGAACGGGTTTGAAACCCGTTTTACTGACACTTCCCACTTCTCATTTTCCTCAGGCCGCCTTCGAGAGCTTGCCCTTGGCCAGCTTGGCTCTTCCCACAGCCGCGGTTTCTTCATCCCCGAGGAAAATTTTGATTCTGCGTATATTTTCTCTGAGTTCGGGAATAAGCTTCTTTTCAAAGAGATTCACCCGCTGCGTGGTGGTCCGCAATTCCTCCCGCAGTAAGGACTCCTTTTCCAGCAGGACTTTCAGCTCTTCTCTTGCAGCAACCAGACGCCCCAGATATTCCAGTGCCTTGTCCAACCAGGCGGGAGTGGCAAACAGCGAATACGGAACATCTTTGAAAACAACGCTGTCAAATTCAGGAACTTCGACGCCGGCGATATTGTCTTTCCTGACTTTCACGTCCTGAATCTGAAGAAAATCCTCCACATCGGCCGCGGGGTCTGTCAGAAGCCCTGCCCAGGGAAGCACGCCGGCTGCCATATCTGCCGCTTCTTTCCGTTTGCTCTCGATGACCGGCTCCATCTGGCGCAGAACCATCTGAAGCTGCATTTTCTTGAGCATAAGAATCGGCAGAAACTTCTGATATTTGGCCAAGGCATCGCGCTGCTGCTTGAGAGCTGTCTTGTTGAACTTGGGTTTATCTGCCATAGTTCACACCTTTCATTTCTTGGGCCAGAATTCCGCAACCAGTTGGTCTTTGAGTCCGGTCTGCATAGGTTCGAAATGCTTTGCCAATATTTCCCAGCATTTGTCAAGCGCTGCCTCGATGGACATATTGACGTTGAGATCCATCATTTCTTTCTGGAAATCATCGCCGTAAGCCAGCAGAGTTTCATCCCATCTGGAGACCTTGAATCCCATGGCAATCTTGTTGCGCGACTCCCGGCAGTCCGAATACAGACGGATCATGGTGTTCATGATGTCGTTGTGATCTTTGCGTGTGACTTTGGAGACCACATTCTGCTTGAGACGCGACAGTGACCCGAAAGGATCAATGACGCCGTGCCGCAGATAGAACTGTCCTTCGGTGATGTAACCGGTGTTGTCGGGAATCGGATGCGTGACATCGTCTCCCGGCATGGTGGTTACGGCCAGAATTGTTATAGAACCCATTCCCCCGATGTCAACCGCTTTTTCATACCGCGATGCCAGCTGGGAATAAAGGTCTCCGGGGTAACCGCGGTTGGACGGAATCTGTTCCATCGAAATCGAGATTTCTTTCATGGAGTCCGCAAAGTTGGTCATGTCTGTGAGAAGAACCAGCACCCGTTTTCCGGCTTCGGCAAAGCGTTCCGCGGCAGCCAGAGCCATATCCGGAACCAGAAGGCATTCCACCACCGGGTCCGAAGCCAGATGGACAAACATGATCACGCGGTTCATTACCCCGCTTGCGTCAAAGGTGCGTCTGAAAAACGTGAAGTCGTCGAACTTGAGTCCCATTGCCCCGAGGATGATGATGTCAGCCTCTGCCTGCATTCCTACGCGTGCGAGCAGCTGATTGTAAGGTTCTCCGGGAATGGAGAAAATCGGCAGTTTCTGGCTCACCACCAGAGAGTTGAACAGGTCAATCATCGGGATATTGGTCCGGATCATCTGCTTGGGAATAATCCGGTTGGCAGGGTTGAAAGACGGACCTCCGATAGGAATATCTTCTTCCACCGGCTCCGGTCCCCCGTCAATCGGCACTCCTGAACCGTTGAAAATACGTCCGAGCAGCGATTCGCCGTATTTCACCCGCATGGGATGTCCCAGAAAACGGACCTGATCTTTTGTGGAAAGGCCTTTGGTGCCGCCGAAAACCTGAAGTGTCACATTTTCGCCGTTGAGGCTGATCACCTGTCCCAGCGTGGTACGTCCCGGAGACTCGATGACCGCCAGTTCTTTCAGCCCCACTCCCGCGGACTTCAGCGTGGCGATATTGCCTGTAATTTCATCAATTTTCGTAATAATCTGTCTCATGTCTGTTTCGGTCCTCACCCCGCGATAAAGCTGTTGATCTGTCCCTCGAACCGTTTGAAATCATCACTCTCCCAAACCGAAGAGTTCCAGTTTTTAAACAGCGAAGTCAGACGGAAAAAGATATTTCTGGCATCGTCTTTGTCTTTTGCCTTGATCTCTTTATGCATCAGATTGAACACCTTGTCGAAACTGTATGCCTGACGTTCCATTGTGTTGTAGGCATCCACTTTGTCGAAAGCGTTCTGCTGCAGATAGACAGCATCCAGAAATTCTGCTTTGAGCGTGAGAATAAAATCTGCCAGAGATGTGCCTTCTTCGCCCACGACATCCATGCGTTTCCTGACCTCGTTGCCTTCAAAAATGATTTTCTGGGCCGCTTTGATTTTCGCCACCCAGTCCGGAGCGATTTTATCTAATTTTTCAGCCATCTGCTCCAGATATTTGGACCATGAGATCAGCGGATCAATAGCGGGAAAACGCCGGGCATTGGACCTTGCCCAGGTCAGACCGTGAAATGCGCCGACAACCGCGAGAGTTCCCTGTGTCACCGGCTCTTCGAAGTTTCCGCCCGCGGGGGATACCGTGCCGATAACAGACACAGAACCGATCTTTCCGCTTTTCAGCCTTACACAGCAGGCGCGTTCGTAAAACTCGGCAATACGCGATTGCAGATAGGCAGGGAAAGCTTCTTCGCCCGGAATTTCTTCAAGACGTCCGCTCATCTCACGCAATGCCTGCGCCCAGCGCGAAGTCGAGTCCGCAAGCAGCAGAACATGCAGCCCCATCTGACGGTAATATTCGCCGATGGTGATCGCGGTATAAATCGAGGCTTCACGTGCGGCGACCGGCATGGATGAGGTATTGCAGATGATGACCGTTCTTTCGATCAGGGTTCTGCCTTCGGAATACGGGTCCTGAAGATGAGGAAATTCCCTCAGGGTTTCCACCACTTCTCCGGCACGCTCGCCGCACGCGGCAACGATGATAATATCAACATCCGCGTATCTTGAAATAAGCTGCTGGAGAACGGTTTTTCCGGATCCGAAAGGTCCCGGAATACAGGCTGTCCCGCCTTTTGCCACAGGATAGAACGAGTCAACAATCCGGCATCCTGTAACCAGCGGATCCACAGGCAGCAGTCTCTCTTCATAATGGCGCAGGGGGATTTTGATGGGCCAGCGCTGGAACATATTCAGCGCGGTTGTTTTCCCGAATTCGTCTCTGACTTCCGCGACGGTCTCTTCCACGGTATAGGATCCGGGTTCTGCCATTTTCACGATTTCAGCCCGTCCGATAAAGCTGAACGGAACAAAAATCTGATGTTTGAATTTGCCTTCGGGAACCCAGCCCAGAATATCGCCTGCCTGAATCTGATCTCCGACTTTTGCCTCAGGAGTGAAATCCCATTTCACAGACCGGTCCAGAGACTCGATGTAAATCCCGCGTTTGAGAAACAGTCCGGTACGTTCTGCCAGTTTGGGCAGAGGGTTCTGAAGCCCGTCATAAATCTGCTTCAGCAGGCCCGGACCTAGTTCGACGATCAGAAGATCGCCGGTAAATTCAACATGATCTCCGACTTTGATCCCCTCGGTGTCTTCAAAGACCTGTGCATTGCACAGATTTCCCCGCACACGGATCACCTCGCTTTTCAGTCTGCTGCCGTCTGCGGTCAGAATATATGCTACCTCATTTTGTCTTACACTCTCATCGAATGAGGCTGTCACCATGTTGCCGTAAGCTGCTACCACCTTTCCATTAACAGGCATATCAGCGTCCCTCCAATCGCCGAACTTTTGCCATCCCTTCTTCTTCGCTCAAAGACAGCCGCTTTTCCAGCATCTGCACCTTTAGCGCGTAGGACAGGACGGAATTAAAATGAAACGGATCATCTCCCGATATCTCATCCGTAAGATTCCAAAGAATCTGTCCGATAATTTCCTGACGCCGCAACGGATGATCCGCAGCCAACAACTGTTCCACCCACGGATACTCCCGGCCCAGCCCGAAATCCTCGGCAGATGAGCCTCTCAGGGTTTCAACCCATTCGTCTTCCCCTACCGTGACATCCGACGGACTGAATCCTTTCTGACGCGCCCTTATCGCGGCCAGAACATTCCGCAGATTCCGGTCAAACCCGAAATATTGCCTCAGAAATACGCTCCTGCTTTCCGCGGACACATAATCGTAATACGCGCCGTAGAGCCGATCCGCTTCCCGCGGCCCGAAGTTTCCGTCTCCGGCTTTGAACTCCCTGAGAAAATTCAGGATAAATTCAGGCCCTTCCTGCGGATTCTTTATCTGCTCCCGCCAGAATTCAGCCTCATATACCGAATGTTCAACCGAAGCTGTTTTGCCGGACAGAAGTTTCTCGATCATGAACACATCGTTTCCCAGAAGAATCAGCTCGACCTCTCTCCAGTCGTCGGACGGAATATAATACTGCTCTCCTTTGAGTTCCGTGATTCCGACCCGGATTTTCCGGTCATCAATGTGCAGTTCGGGAAGATAGCCCGCAAGAAAATAATATCTCATTTTCTGACTGCCTCCCCAGTCTTGAAACCGGAGAAAAGTTCACGGAATCCGGGTGTCAGAAAGCGCAGGAAAAGTGCGAGAAATGCTTCGTCGCTGAAATCAAAGCGGCCCTTTCCGTCTTTTCTGTCAATCTGAAAGCCGAATCGGACATTCTGGGATTCCAGAACCATTTTCATGGCTTCCCCCTGGTCCTTGCCGTAATATCGGCTGATCATTTCCCCGGCAAATTTTTTAAGTTCCTCTGCGCTTCCCGCGGGCAGAAGCACCTGAATCTCCGAATGCTGCGGATCGGCTGAGTATGCTTTGACAAACCCGGCTATAAGCTCTTTCAGATACTCCGGGTTGCTCAGTTCTTCCGTGAGTCTGGACTTCAGAGGAATGGTCAGCAGATTTTCCTCGACAACCCGTTTGAGGTTGCCGACAAACTGGGCAGCCGCGATTTCCAGAGAAGACTGAAGACGTCTGAGCGTCTGTTCTGCCTCACGGCTGGCTTTGTTCACAAGGGCATCGGCTTCGGCTTTTGCCTTTGCCAGAATGTCCTCTGCCTGACTGTGAGACTTTTCCACAATCTGGCGTCCCATCGCCTCGCCGCTTTGGACTCCGTGTTCCTTCAGGACTTCGATCAAACCTTGTATTTTTTCATTCCCCATGGTGTTCCGGTTACCTCCTCCGCATACCTGATCTGCAATGGTTTTTTGTATAAGAGCAGGATGTTTTTATCCCTTTCCTATATTAAACGCCTGCAGATCTGAAATTTTTAAAAAGCTGATCTGAAACCTCAGATATCAGACCTGCCGGATTTCCCTGCACTTTACCCCCCGTTCCCAAGCCCAGTCCCCTCGTTCCCAAGCCCCGGACCCTCGTTCCCAAGCCCCTGCTTGGGAACGGGCGATTCCTTGCATTGAAACCCGTCTTCTGTTTCTGCCGAACGGAATTTTTTGATGAACAGCCATCCGATACCGAGAGTGACAATCACGACAGGGATATAAATTCCCATAAATATGACCGCTGTATGTTTCGGATTCAGGCTGCCCTGCCATATACTGTAGGTCAGTTCCGCCAAAACCAGAACATCCAGAATCGCCACAACTATCTTTTGTCTGAAATTCAATCTCTGATTCATGCTGTCACCTTTTTCTGAAAAGGTGTGTTAGAATATTCCGGACTGAATGTCAATGAAATAATAACATTTCAAAATTATTTTTCCGGAAATCCGCACAGCCCGGTCTTTTGCAGATAACAGTCTGTTTTTATAGGAAAATCAGATAAATCATCCGAACGGCAAAATAAATTATTGTATTCGCATACCTTATAAAAGCGCAACAATAAAATCTCGGCAAAATTGATGAACAGAATTTATATTATCTGCAATTTATTTGATTGCATTATATTTATGTCGAAAAGAAAAAGTATGAATATTTGTTACAAACTGAACTGCATTCATTGTTATGGATTTTGTCCCTTC
>DYRK01000962.1 GCA_020718785.1 Desulfatirhabdium butyrativorans
TTTTCTGAAAAAATCTGTTGTTAAACATACCTGCCTCCTTTTTTTGCCTGCCCCTGAAAAGAGCAGGCGGATAAATGAATGATGAAGGTGCGGGGTTCGAGGTTCGAGGTCAGGGGGGTAAGCACAGGGGCTTACCCCTACGCCCCGCCCCCCCGAACCTCTTACCCCTACGCCCCGCCCCCCGAACCTCTGACCTCGAACCCCTCACCCCATATCAATAAGCAAAATACATGCCGGCTTCGTTAAAAGCAATAAATATCTTTTTGTATCTGCAAGTTGGATACAATAAACGCCGAAACAGAAAAAAAAGAAAAAGGGGTCATTCCACCCCATGCACAGAGAGGGCTTGCAAATATTTTCTTTAAAAAACATAAGGTTGACAACAATGGGGTGGATTCCCCCCATTTTTGGGGTGAAAAGGTTACATGGCCGGGGTGAGGGGGTCTGTTTTCAGCTTGCCCCGAACCTCTCGCCCCGAACCCCTGACCCCTTCCATAAAAGCCCTCCTTATTTTTGCCTGCTCCTGAAAAGAGCAGGCGGTTAAAAATAAAAAAAGTTAATTATTATCCTATACACAGAAAATCGGATTTTCTTTCACGGAAAACTTTGTTTTTTTGCATTTTCCCGAAAAAAGCATAAGGATGACGAAAAAAACCTGCTATTTTTCAGAAAGTTCTTTCACTCTCTCCGGTGACAGCCCTGTTACTTCGGCGATCTGCTCATGGGTCAGTTTCCCGCAGAGCAGAAGTTTCCGGGCGGTTTTTTCAATGCCCTTTTCAATGCCCTTTTCAATGCCCTTTTCAATGCCCTTTTCAATGCCTTCTTTAATGCCTTCCCTGATACCCTCTTCCCTGCCTTCCTGCCGTCCCTCTTCTTTTGTTTTACGTTTCAGTTCCTCCTGATTGTATTCGTCAAACATTTTCGCCCTGTCATAGGGAGAAACGCTGTCTTTTTCAATGTGCTGAAACACTTTGCGGATTTCGGAAGTGGCATACTCCGATTCATCCACAATGCCGTCCATGCTGTCTTCAATAGCCCGCATCCACTCCCGGTAAGCCGGCGGCGTTTCGTCATTCGCATATTTCGGGCAGATATAGAGAATTTTGTGGGGAACTTCGCCGAGCGCATTTCCCTTCAGGTCTCTGGGGTCAAAATCAATGACGGCAATATCTCTTTTGTGCCTGTCTCCCGATGTCAGCACCACAAGTGTGAACACTTTCAGGTTATGGCGGTAGCTCATCGAAGTTGCGACCTGTTCGAGCAATGCCTCGCAGTGATAGTGCAGAAAGCGGTCGTAATGGTCTTCGTGGCGCTCATGCTGTATGTCCACAATGATACGGTTCTTTTTGTCTTCCGCATAAAGATCGAAGCGGGAAGCGACTCTGCCGACGGGCGGATCGAAAGTTTTCTCGGTCTCCACCTTATCAATTTCAAGTTTGATTCCCAGAAAATCCCTCACAAATCCCTTGAAAACTTCCGGATCGCCGAACGCTTTTTTGAAAATGACGCCGTAACGTAATGATGCAACCTGTTTCATGGCAATTGCCTCCTTTTTTGTTCAATGGTAAATATCAGATATGATCAGCATCCTGCAACATGAATTTCTTTATCATTTATTCTGCCTGTTTTCCAGAAAAGTCTGCTTTTCCATGAAATTTTTTTCCGACGGTCAAAAATGACCAACCAGCCTTCGTTGCAGCCGAGCGTGTCCGTATAATCCGC
>DYRK01000245.1 GCA_020718785.1 Desulfatirhabdium butyrativorans
TTTGCGGTAAGTTTTTATATGAAAATCAGGCAGTTTTATATCGAACTCACGTTAAGTTATATTTTTAAAAAATTAATGGCTTCTGCCGATATAGAATTATTGGTAGCGGCGGAGAAGCAATGTTGCGGAAATGTCATTCTGAACGCGGCGAAGAATTTCGTCCTTTGTCAGAGATTCTTCGCCGCGTTCAGAATGACAGACAGACTATCCGTCACTGCTTCTGCATTACTGCCGAATTATTTATCTGCCGGGTCTGACTTGACACGATCACCGAGGGGCTGGAACGATTCCGATTTGTATCTTTTCAGCCGATCAAATAAACTCAGTTGGTTATGTTTCGGTTTTTTATATTCAATGTCAGAGTCCTCTTTCATCCCTTTGTCGCCGACTGCCGAACAGACTTCACACCAATCTATGAAATATTCTTCATAATATCTGAAGGGATATTTGCTATACTTTTTGACATCTTCACGGGTCGGAATCCGTCCGATTTCTTCGGCAATTCTTTTTACTTCCAATTGCAGCGTTTTTTTAGGGACAGCATATTTCTGCTGCTTCAGACGCTTTACTCTGCTGTTTTTGGCCTTTGGCGTACATTTTTTCTTTGCAAAGGGATTCATTCCGGCTTCCAGTTCATGATGCCGGCTCAGGGCTATGTTATGATAATCCTCGCTTAACTCAAATCCGATAAATTTTCTGCCCAATTCCTGAGCAACCAGCGTTGATGTTCCTGCACCGTTAAAAGGATCAAGCACATATTCGTCTTCAAAAGTATATAATGCAATTAATCGGCGCATTAATTGAGGCGGCAACTGGCAGGGATGATCAACCCGTTTGGAATTATGTTTCAGACGATGGATATCCCACCATAAATCAGTAAGTTCTTCTCTGTCTGTTATTCTTATCGAATTTCTTGTTTTTACACAGGACTGCCTTACACAATACCACTGTTTCAATATATTGAGTTCATCGTTTATATCTGAATGAATTTTTTCTCTCCGGCCGACCGCACCGCGTGCTTTTCCTTTGGACATACAAAGAATGCCGTAATGCGCAGGCATAATTTTTCTGACCGGCAGTCCCAGTGCCTCCCATGTAATCCACGATTGGAAATCCAATTTATATCTTATATATTGGAAATTCCGGACAAGCCATAACGGAATATTTAAAACAGCAACGGTCCTTCCCGGTTTGATAACTCTTGCCAATTCATCCAGCCAGCTATCGCACCATGCAAAATATTCTTTAATATCAATGCCGTCATCCCAGTTGTGATACTTCTTTTTGATATTGTAGGGCGGATCTGCAAAAGCGAAATCAATCGAATTGTCACCTATTTCTCTGAAAGCTTCAAAACAGTCCTTATTTATAAGTCTGCTTTCTCCCGGATGGCTGATCTCAAACTCCTTTGGTCTGTTTTTTGTGTCTGTGTTATGACTATCCTTATAATTTGAAACGGTTAATTGTCTTAAATCAACGTAATTGATAAATTTGTAAGGAGACAGACCGAACATATCTTTTAATCTTCCAATTATTTCTATCGGAGAAATATCAGCAGGATATCTTATATCTCTCCACACATCTGACATTAAGGTTCCGTAAGGTGAATAAAGATGTTTCTTGCCTCCGTAATCTTTGGTCGTTTTTTTACATGCAGGGCAGTAAGTATAGGCTATCTGTGTTTTGCAGTGCATAAGAGATTTTTTATATTTCGTAAAAATAATCAGAGCGATGTGAGCATTGGGCAAATCGCTTTTATTATTGATGACAGGTTTGTCACGACGGATACTGATCCATAATTTGAAAACCAGCGTTTTTTGAATACAAGGAATTAAATTCAAGGCATTTTCAGATGAAATTATAAAACAGATCACACTCTCATCCGACAGTTTCGAAAAAAATCGGCTAATATTAAGTGAAATATCTTCTATTTCTCTCAACGAATAAGAGGACTCTGCATCAAGATGAAATACATAAATATTTTGATTTGTTATATCACTATTGAGAAGATCATCCCAAGTCGTTACGGTTATCGTCCTGTCAAAAAGCGGTTTGGAATTTTCACTTTTATGTGCCATAATCTTTCAGCTTTTCTTTATAGTCATTGCTAATCGCCTGATATCTTTATCGCTATATGAAGCACAGCAATCGCTGAAGTTGAGAATAGTCTGTAAAGCTGAACTTCTCTCAAAATTACCTGCACCATCTATGACATAAGCTATCCTGTGTCCATATTGATGAAGCAGTTCCTGTCGCGCCTGTGCCTGACCGGATTTACGCTCAATAGTGCTGTTTGTAGTCACTTGGAAACTTACTTCTATAGCCCAATATTTATTTCCCGGCGACTTCGCTACGATATCGAACTGTGTGTCAGTTTTCCCGGCATTCTGACTGATATTAGGTATGCTTTTCAATGAAAAATCCCATGAAGACAAATAGTCTTTTAATTTATCCAAAACATAATTTTGTGCAAAATGTCCCATTGCATTTGCAGTGGCTCCGCCTGTAATTCTGCTGACCCAGAGATACCTCTCTTTAACAAATTTTTCTATCGTTTTTTTATCTCCCAGCATACCTCCTATGACACATTTTTCTATAATTTCATCAGGTAAATCAGGATTGACAGATGAGCCTCCAAACAATAACAACATGCAGACATCTACTGTGGAGTCGTCGAAATCCTTTTTGGATTGAATGCCAACACCGTCAGTGCAAAGAGCTTTATTACTCCATGAAGATTTATATGACAGGCTCTTCAGCCGATACTTATGATGTTTACGTTTCCAATTAAAGACGATTTCGTTATTATCTAAAATGCTTGATAATTCACTTCTGAAACGCATTAATTTTTCTCCGCCGATATCTGATAATACGCAAATATGCTTTAAAAAAAGATTAGACGGCATATCATCCACCTTATCTACAATTTCTTTCCATGCCATTGGATGAGAATCAGCTAAATGAAGTATACTGATGAATTTTTCATGACTCTTCAGTAACAGCGGGATCACACTTGTTGACTTTTCCTTCTTGCATATTTCTATAGGCCAGAAGATTATTGCGTTCTCTTTAAGCTCTTCTACAGTTTTTGGATTTTTCATATTACTGATCTGTCGGCCTCACTTTAATCTCATTCTTATCATAAGAGCTGTTTCTGATTAATTTATAAACAGCAAAACCGGCACTGATAACGGAAAGTATTCCCAGACTGATAGCGGTTTTGGGATTGAATGTCTTCTTGTCGCCGTTTAATTCGGAAATTATCTCGGAAGCGAGAGAGGTGAAACGTTTTTTATCAACGCCGCTATCCAATTTATGCACCGCCTTATTCCTTTCTTTCACGAGTATCCACAATTTTTCCAACAGATCGGGCGACAGAGTATGTTCTATACTGGACACTTTATCTCCGAAAGTTTTTCCGTATGCCCCGAATTTTTTTATCAGGATTTCTTCTATTTCCAGAGTCTTTCTGATAACCGTTTCGTATAGATTCATTGTATCCTGCCTTTGTCGAAAATAAGTGATACTAAAAAGAATATCTGAAAACAATCATCGCGCCGGAATTTTCATATCCGGCAGAAAGAACGACTTTTGCATTCTGCTTCAATTCTTCGATAAAGCCCTGTGTCCTTGCCCGATTGTATTTGTGCGCGGCGGTGACTGAGCCGTAAATACTTCCGGCATAAAATCCCAGTTCCGCAAAGGTGATAAGTCCGCCGAGTGCGTAGCTGTTCTTGTCAAAAGCCTCATACGCGGCATACATCAAGCCGGCATTCAGCAAAAATGCGGTCAGCGCATCCTGATAGCGATTGCAGTAGAGAAATCCTGCGCCCGGGAAAACAGCGAAAATGCCTGCTGCCGATGGATTTTTCAGCGGTATGGAACCGCTTTTATTTAACTCTCCGGCGAGTGTTTCCAGCCGATATTTGTCTTTATTTTCCGGGCTGATTTTCCCGAAATAGTCATTTGCCTTATCCCATGATGAGGTTTCAATATAAATCCATCCGATCCGATAAAAGCATTCGTCCCGAATATTTCTGTCATTGCTCAGAGCAAGCAGATTGTGAAGATTGGAAACCGCCTGTCCCGGATCATCAAGTTTCAGATAACACTCGCTGACCATAAAATATGCTTTTGCAGAAAAATCAGTCATAGAAAAGGCGGTATTCCCATATTTATCGGTAAGTTGGGAAAAAGCCGTCAGAGCCTTTGCGAAATCTTTGCTTTCAAAATATGACATACCGATCTGATATATAGCCTGCGGCACTCTGCTGTCTTTCGGGAAAAAAAAGATGAACCGTTCATATTCGGCTACGGCTCTGTCATAAGCCTGATCTGAAAAATACTGTTCTGCGAATCCGAACTGAGCATCTGCCTCTGTTTCAAGAACATCTCCGGCATCGGCATTGGAAAAAAATGTAAATAAAATCAGCAGACAGATACAGACAGCATGAGACATCGGCGGATTCCTCATCGGAGATTATTTCTGACCGGATCATAGCAGCGGTATTCTCCCTTGATCTCTATGGTCGGCGAGATATTCAGTTCATCTCTGCCGCAACGCATAAGACGGTCGCAGGTCATAATCCAGCCTTTTACTGCACCCTGTGTTTTAATTGCTTCGAGACTGTATGTCGAACAGGTGGGATACATGGAACAGCGGTCCCCGTCGGCATTTGAAATATATTCCCGAAACAAAACAACAGGATAGAAAACAGGTGAAATCATATCATCGCTCAATCCGGCATGGTTGTGAAGCGATACCGGCGCACAGCCAGCGAGATTTATCGCCAGCAGATAAAAAATAATTCTCATTTCTCGCTTCCCGCAGAACGGTTTTTCAAATCGTTTTATCGTCTGCCCTCATTATGAAAACTATTTGCAAAATCGTTTTACCCTGTCCTGCCGATTTTGCAAATAGTTTGAAAATACAGACAAAGCAGGGCAAATAAACGATTTGAAAAATCGTTTTACGGGGCTGCCTTTACTTATGGATAACGACGTCCTGATTTGATGGACGAAGGCACGCCGGCAACCATCCATATCACTTTGTCGGCACAGGCCGCGACTTTCTGGTTGGTTGTCCCAACAAGGTCTCTGAATTGCCTCGCTAACTTGTTTTCCGGGACAATACCGGTTCCGACTTCGTTTGACACCAGAATCACGGGACAAACTGCCTCTTCCAGCGAAATTATCAGGCGGTCTATACGCTTCATAATTTTTTCTGTTTCATCTAATTCCAGAAGAAGATTGCTCAGCCAGAAAGTCAGGCAGTCCACCAGAATAACGTCTGCCGAGGGGCTGTGTTCGAGTATCGCTTCCGGCAGAAGTGCGGGAACCTCGACAGTTTTCCAGCGGTTATCTCTCTCTTTCTGATGCGTTGCGACGCGTTCTTCCATTTCATCATCGCAGGGAACACAGGTTGCGATAAAAACCTTCCGGTCTCCGGGAAGGGCTTTTGCCAGTTCAAGAGCATGGCGGCTTTTTCCGCTTCTGCATCCACCAAGTACACATGTGATTGCTTTCAACTTTTTTCTCCGAAAAGTATTTTTTTAAACCGCTGATGAACGCGAATAATATTATTTTGTATATTTTAAACCGCTAATGAACGCAAATAATATTATTTTGCACACTACCGGATAAAATTTATAACATTCTGATTTTATCAAAAAAACGATTTGCAAAATCGTTTTACAGTAAAACGGCTTTGCAAGCCGTTTATACCCTTATATCTCCATAATAAACGGCAGAATCACCGGACGGCGTTTGATTGTGAAATTGAAATATTTCCTCAGATCCGCCTGCATTCTCTGCCGGATGATTTCTATCCGGTTCGGGGTATCGGGAGCTACGTCCTCCACGACCTCCAGAACCACGCATATCGCGTCCTGAAGGAGATGCCCGGTTTCGCCTTCAAAAACAAAGCCCCGGGACACTAATTCAGGACCATAGACAATAATGCCGGTGTCTTCGTCAAATGCAAGGTTGACAGCCACAACGCCGTCTTCGGACAATGCCCGCCTTTCCTTGAGAATACTTTTTCCCACATCGCCGATTCCTTTGCCGTCAATCATCACCCGGCCGGTTTCCACGCTGTCTCCGAGCCTGCCTCCGTTTTCGTCGAAAACAATGATCCGTCCGTTTTCCGCAAGGAGAATGCCGGATTTCGGAATCCCGGTCTGTTCGGCAAGACGGGCATGAAGCACCAGATGCCGGTATTCGCCGTGAATCGGAATGAAATACCGCGGCTTGGTCAGATGAATCATCAGTTTCAGTTCTTCCTGAAACGCATGTCCCGACACATGAATATCCGATATTTTTTCATAAATGACATCCGCGCCGCGGCGGTAGAGATTGTTGATAATCTTGGCAATGGCTTTTTCATTTCCGGGAATGAATTTCGATGAAAGAATCACCGTATCCCCGTCACGTATCTTTACCTGCTTATGAATTCCGGAAGCCATGCGTGCCAGCGCGGACATCGGTTCTCCCTGGGAGCCGGTGGTGATAATCACAATTCTGTCATCCGGGAAATTGGCAATCTTCTCCACATCAATCCGCATGCCCTGAGGAAAGCGGATGTATCCGAGATGCTTTGCAATTTCAACTGTCGCCTCTATGCTCCTGCCGTTGAATACGAGCTTTTTGTCTCTCGCCGTTGCAATATCAACCATCTGCTGGATACGCGTGATGCTGGAGGCAAACAGGGCAACTATAATTCTGCCCCTGCTTTTTGACGTGATTTTTTCAAGCGTTTCGCCGATTTCACGGTCAGAGATGGTATAGCCTTCTTTTTCCACATTGGTGGAATCCGACAGCAGAGCCAGCACGCCTTCTTCGCCGTATCGGGCAAAGCGGTTTACGTCCGTGATCATGCCGTCAATATTTGTGTGGGTGATCTTGAAATCGCCGGTGTGAATGATCGTTCCCACAGGACTGCGGACCGCGACTGCCACGCCGTCCACCACGCTGTGGCTGACACGGATAAATTCCAGATCAAACTCGCCGAGGCTCAGGCTGTTGCCGGGAATAATTTCATTCAGCAATGCCGCGGAAAGAAGTCCGTGTTCTTCGAGTTTGTGCCGGACCACACCCAGCGTAAATGCGGTTCCGAATACCGGTGTATTGATTTCCCGCAGCAGATAAGGCAGCGCGCCGATATGATCTTCGTGTGCATGGGTCAGAATGACTCCCGAAAGTTTGGATTTGTTCTGTCTGATATAATCCATATCCGGAATGACAAAATCAATGCCCAGCATATAATCTTCGGGAAACATCAGACCCGCGTCAATGACAATAAGGCTGCTGCCGTATTCGATTGCCATCATGTTGAGGCCGATTTCTCCCAGCCCGCCCAAAGGGATGATTTTCAGCATTTTCGTTAAATTATCGTCGCTCACGTTTTCACGCTTTTCTGCCTTGTTCAAAGGCATCGCAGATCACCTTCCGGACAGCTTCCATCAGATCGTCTTTGTTTTTTCTGGAATATTCCGAAGTTTCAATAGGCTGTCTGATTTCAAGCAAAACATTTCCGTGCCTGATGAGCATCTCTTTTTTAGGCATGATCTCGCCGGTTCCGTGAATGATGATCGGCACAATCGGCACGCCGGAGTCAACCGCCAGCACAAATCCGCCTTTTTTAAAGGGAATAATTGTTTTGTCTTTGCTGCGGGTACCTTCCGGGAAAATCAGCACCGACACGCCGTTTCGGATAATTTCTGCAGCTTTGCGGAGACTTTCAAAGGCTGATTTCCGGTTGGAACGGTCAATGCTGACATACCCTGCATGTTTCATCGCCTGTCCGAAAATCGGTATTCTGAAAAGCTCGACTTTTGCAAGCCAGCGGAACTGAACTCTGAGCGATAGCAGCACAGGAATGTCGAAAAGGCTCTGATGATTCGGCATATAAATATAAGAGCGTGAGGGATCAATCTTGGAAAGTCCTCTGATCTTCACGCGGATCCGGCTCACAAAAAGTATGGTTCTTGCCCATATCCCTGCGATTTTATGCGACAGATCCCCGTTTCTGCTCACAAAGGAAGCAGCTATGACCATAATGCCGAAAAAGACAGTTGAAAGCACTGTCCATGAAATAATAAAAACTGTGTACATCTGTGTATCCTGTTTTGCCTCGTTCCCAAGCCCGGCTTGGGAACTGGAAAAGATGTTACCCGATTTGAGAAAGTTCAAGCAATTCCTGCATAATCTGTTTTGCCTGAGCAATTGATTTTTTAGCTTTATTAACAGGTTTTTCAAACAGTCTGTCGTGATAATCCGCCTGTATCCTGCTCTTATGAAATATCTCCAACTGATTTGCGATTTTTCTTTTTAATTTGTCACCGCTTTTTTTCAGAT
The DNA here is from genome assembly GCA_020718785.1 of Desulfatirhabdium butyrativorans. Lineage (GTDB taxonomy): Bacteria > Desulfobacterota > Desulfobacteria > Desulfobacterales > DYRK01 > DYRK01. The sequence goes on from DYRK01000245.1 coordinate 8,356, forward strand.
GCTCTCTTACTTTCCGATGCGTATCTGTTTTGAAATCATCTTTATTTCCGCCTGAACTGTAAATATA
>DYRK01000963.1 GCA_020718785.1 Desulfatirhabdium butyrativorans
GCTTGACAGAAAATGAGCAATTAAATTATCAACGGCGTAACATCAGTTATTAAATGGGGCAGGATATTTTAATCCGGGTATGCGGGCGCCGTTCCTACGGAACTCAGTTATGTCCCGTAGGGACAAGCTATAATAGCGCGGCAATTTATTGCTGTGTAATCCCATGAGTCTTTGTGAAATCCTGCGAATCCTTATCCGACAGCAGAAAGGATGATACAATGAAAACATTACATGCCTTATCCCGGACACGGGAAGAATATCGTGATACCGGCTTTATTGCGGAAGAAGAATGTTCCGAAGACGGGCTTTCCGTTTCCGAAGAGGAATACTGGGAGAAGTATTACAATCATCCTGATTTCAATTATGAGTGGAACAACGGGTATCTGGAGGAAAAACCCATGTCGGATCTGAAAGGCAGCCTTGTGTATCAGTGGTTTCTTGTTCTGTTGCGGCAGTTTCTTCAGGAATTTCCGATTGCGAAAATGATCGGGCTTGAATTCGGTTTCCGGCTGGCTCTTCCCCGCAAGACCAGCATCCGCAAGCCTGATCTGGCGGTGGTTCTCAATACAAATCCGATTATGCTGGGCGATACGGAGTTCAGTTATAAAGGGACTTTCGATATCTGCATTGAATCCTTATCTTATTCAAGACTTAAAGAGATAAAGCGCGATACGGTTGAAAAGAAAAAAGAGTATGAAGGCATCGGCGTGAGGGAATATTACATCCTTGATGCAAGAAAGATAGAAACCGCATTCTATCAGTTGAATCAGAAGGGAAAATATCAGAAGATAAAGCCGGTCCGCAAAGAAATCGTTCAATCCGAAGTTCTGCCGGGTTTTAAGTTCAGGATTTCCGATTTGTACAGACAGCCCTCATTGGAAGAAATGGCTACGGATGAGGTATATCAGGGCTATGTACTGCCGTTTTATACAGATATTAAACACAGAGCCGAATATGCCGAGCAGCAGCTTATGGAAGAACGCCGGAAATCAGAGTTTCTTGCCGCAAAACTCAGAGAACTCGGCATTGAGATATAATATCAAATCTGAATCATTACACGGCAATAAATTGCCGCGCTATTATGCGCTGTCCCTACGGGACATAACCGGGTTCCGTAGTAACCGCTACATAATAGCCCGGAAATTCATTTCCGGAAAAGCTTTTCCGGTTCATTAATTGAGTAAGGAGTTGAATTTATGATTGAGACAATCAACGATAAATCTGCTGTGATAAGGAGCGGCAGAGGGCTGAGCATCGAAGGTACGCGTATCACGTTATATCAGATTATGGATTTTCTTAAAGTAGGTTATTCTCCTGAGATGATACGTGATGATTTCAGGCTGACAGTGAAACAAACCGCTGATGTTGTAAAATATATTGAAACGCATAAGGCAGAAGTTGAATCCGAATATCAGCAGGTCGTCAGGGATGCCGAAGCAGAGCGTCAATATTGGGAAGAACATAACAGAGAACGATTATCCCAGATTGCCAAGATGCCGCCCAGACCGGGGCAGGAACAATTTCGGGCGAAATTACGATCTGTAAGAGAAAAACCGGACATGTTATGATTTCTGTCTTGTCTGACCATAACATTGAGGGTTATGCAATCCGTTTATGGGATACATTTGTTACAGATGGCTGGGCGGAGCTATGTCCTATAAGATTTCCTGATTATGCCCGACCTCTTATTAAATGCTTGAAATATAAATTTATTTATG
>DYRK01000964.1 GCA_020718785.1 Desulfatirhabdium butyrativorans
GGGCTTGGGAACGAGGAAAGGAACCAGAGCAATGCCTGCGTGTCCAATAAAAGTTTCATGGCATGTATTCCATGAAATCATCCAAGTGTTCGTCGTCTTCGGACAGTACCTTGAGTATTCCTTTAGCACTTCCCGATTGTCGTTTTTTTTAGGAAGTTCCGATTGTTCTGGCAGAAGAACAACTAATCGGGCAAGTTTCCCGTAGGCGTGTCGGAACTCCTCCGAAAGATATATGTGACCGTTTTTATCAATCCGTGTTTCAAATTCTATGGCTTGCACGGACGCCTCCTCATTTTGTTTCCTGCTGAAATAATCTTGCAGCCGTTAAATCTTCGCGGGTTGGGTTTAGTGCCTCAACCCAACCTACAACTTCGTGGATTCAGAAGGGAATAACAGAAACTTCCGAGCCTTTGTCTAAACCCTCTGTGTTCAGACCTATAGCGATCAGACCGTCGCTTTTTACCATGGTATGAATCAGACCGGACTTGCCCAGAACCGGTTCTGCCCAAAATTCGCCTTCTTTTTCAACGAGTTTCACGCGGATATAGTCTGTGCGCCCCTGCGAGGAGGACACATTCCGGCTTAACCGTGCAGGAATATTGAATACTTTCTGTCTGTTATCCATCCCGCAGATATGAGTGACAAAAGGCTTTACAACCACTGAAAACACAACCATCGCTGAAACCGCATGCCCCGGAAGTCCCCAGAAAGCTTTGTTTCCGACTTTTGCAAGAATCGTGGGTTTTCCGGGGCTTATGGAAATGCCGTGAACAAGGATTCCGGAATCCGGCAGCGCGGCAATCACCTCCACGGTAAAATCACGGACTCCTACGGAACTCCCTCCGGAAACCAATATCATATCGGATCGGGCAAGAGCTTCGCGGCATGTTTTCAGCAGCATGTCATAATTATCCCGGATAATTCCGAATGAAATCGGTATTGCCCCGGCTTCTCTCACCAGATCAGACAGGGTGTAGGTATTGATATCACGGATCTGTCCGGGTCCGGGAGATTCGCTGACCGGAATGACTTCGTCTCCTGTGGAAACAATGGCGATCACCGGTTTTTTATAAACCTCAACCCGTTCTTTACCCATAGCAGCCAGCAGGCCGCTTTCCTGAGGCCGGATGCCCTGTCCTTTGAAGAGAATCCGCTCTCCTTTCCGAATATCTTCACCGGCTTCTATCACGTGCTGCCCCGGAGCAAGGCTGCGATAGACTTCGATAAGCGCGGTATCCAGCACTTGGCTGTGTTCGATCATGACAACGCTGTCTGATCCCGGCGGCAGCATTCCGCCGGTGGAGATTCTGGCGCATTCGCCCGGAGCGATTGAAAATTCAGGAGATTCTCCCATCCGTACTGTGCCTTTTACGGTCAGATACGCGGGATTTGCCTCGGACGCGCCGAACACAGAAGCAGCCCGGACCGCATAGCCGTCCATAGTGGCTCTTGTGAAATCCGGGAGATTGATATCGGAAACAATATCTTGGGCAAGCACTCTTCCCAAAGCATCTGTCAGCGGAATTTTTTCGGTTCCTGCCCGTGGAAATTCAGCGGCGTATCCGAGAACCTGTTGTAAATCCGTTACGTTAAAAAATTCTTTCATTGTTTTCCTATACTTGAATCTCAATGATGTTCCGGAGTGCCGAAATGCCAATTTTCACACTACCGGACAATTTTTCAGTTCCTTCTGCTGAAACAGACACAAAACGGCTTGC
>DYRK01000246.1 GCA_020718785.1 Desulfatirhabdium butyrativorans
TCGTACTAACCGGCGAAGGCTCTGATGAGTTATTTGCGGGCTATGTCGGCTATCGTTTTGACATGCAGCGCTCTGATTGGGGTGAAGAGGCATACAGCGTTGAAATGATGATGGAAAGAGAAATTCGGGAAAAACTGTGGGGAGACCCAGATTTTTTCTATGAAAGAAATCAGTATGAATTCAGAGAGACAAAGCAGGCAATTTATTCGCAGCGTGTCAACGAAAGTTTTCGTGAGTTTGACAGCGTGAATCATGAATTAGTTGACAGGAGCAAATTGGCGGGAAGACATCCCATTCATCAACGCTCCTACATTGATTTCAAACTGCGGATTGCCGATCATCTGCTTGCGGATCACGGCGACCGTGTGGCTTATGCCAATTCAGTCGAGGCGCGCTATCCGTTTTTAGATGTAGAATTTATTGACTTTGTGAAAACTATACCGCCGAATCTGATGATAAAAGGCTCGGTTGAGAAGTATATTTTGAAACGGCTTTCTGAGAAATACCTGCCGGAACAGATCATTAACAGGGAAAAATTTGCCTTTGTCGCGCCGGGAAGCCCTTACCTGATCCGTCAGAATATCGAGTGGGTGAACGATCTTTTGTCATATCAGACTGTAAAAAAGCAGGGATACTTCAACCCTGACACGGTCGAACGTCTGAAAAAAATGTATAGCGGCGACAACTTCAATGTGAATCAGACGTTTGAAAACGATTTGCTGATGATAGTATTGACCTTTGGAATCTTTCTGGAATTGTTTGATATGCCGGGGAATTGAGAAACCTTATTTCTCACTTCTCACTTGTAAGGGGAAAATACAATGGATAAGAAAATTGTACACAGTGTAGTTGAAAATATCGCGGAAAAATTTCCGGGCAATATCGCGGTTGAACAGAGTGAACGGCGTATCAGCTACGATGCGTTGAATAAAGGCGCTAATAAAATTGCACGGGCTTTACGCGAAAAGGGTGTGGGAAAAGACACAATTGTCGGGATTTTCCTGCCCGGCGGCATTGAATATATTACAAGTATTCTGGGGATTTCCAAAGCCGGCGGTGTGTTTATGCCTTTAGATATAGAATTTCCCGAAAAACGCTTAGAATACATTCTGAATAAGACATTGCCGAAAATTATTATCACAAATGCCGAACACGAGGAAAATGTCATTCGGCGGATGGACTCGCTCAATATCTCCAATCCGATTGACACGATGTTCATATTGGATCAGAGAGACAAAAATTTCCGCATGATATGGAGCAAAAGCGGCAAGCGGGAAACCGCCGACTATCCTGATGTGAATCTGCCTTTGATTCCAGAAGCTGACGACAGCAGCTATATTATCTATACTTCGGGTTCTACCGGAGAGCCGAAAGCGATTCTGGGACGGCATAAAAGCCTGAGTCATTTCATTCATTGGGAAATTCAGGAGTTTGGGCTGAACGAAAATGTAAAAGTCAGCCTGTTTGCGCCCACGACGTTTGATGTGAGTTTCAGAGACATTTTTGTACCCTTACTTTCGGGCGGAACGGTGTGTATTCCGAAAAAAGAGACTAGAGCCAATGTCTCACACCTTCTGAAATGGATGGAAGCTTCGCAATTGTCGCTCGTTCACTGTGTGCCGTCATTGTTTCGCCTGATTTTGAAGGAAATCGAAAGTAGAAATACTACATCCGATATTCTGCCTCATCTGAAACATATTCTGCTGGCAGGCGAGGCGCTCTACGGAAGCGATGTGATCCGATGGAAAACGCAGGTCGGAGACCGCATTGAATTAGTCAATCTCTACGGTCCTTCGGAAACGACGCTGGCAAAAATTTATCATCGGATAGACGGAATGACTCTTGAAAAAAACAAAATCATTCCGCTGGGAAAACCTATTTCCAATACGGCAGTTCTGATTCTCAAGGACAATGCCTTATGTCGTGTCGGCGAGATCGGTGAAATATTTATAAAAACGCCGTTCAGAAGCAAAGGATACTATAACGCCCCTGAATTAAACGCTGAAAGTTTTGTTCAAAATCCGCTGAACACCGACGAAGAGGATATTATCTATAAAACCGGTGATCTCGGAAAGTATCTGCCGGATCGAAGCGTAGAATTTGTGGGACGCTTAGACGGGCAAGTAAAGGTAAACGGCATCCGCATCGAGCTGAACGAAATCGAAAGAGCGCTTTTCGGATACGACGATATCGAGCGGCCCTTTGTCCTTGCACATAACACGCCGGATCATGAAATCCGTCTGATATGCTACTACACTGAGAAAAAGCCCGTAGAAATAGCAGAACTGAGAGTCTGGCTGCAACGCTATCTTCCCGATTACATGATACCTTCTTTCTTTGTACAGCTTGATGAATTTCCGGTCAATCTCAACGGCAAGATAGACAAAAAGGCTTTGCCCAAGCCTGAAGACATTATCTATGCAAAAATAAAATACGAAGCGCCGGCAAATGAAATCGAAAGAAAACTCGCTGAAATTTGGGGAGAAGTTCTGGGGCTGCAAAAACTGGGCGTCAACAATCCTTTTTTTGAAATCGGCGGAAATTCTTTAAGTGCTATCCGCATAATTTCAAGGATATACAAGACCTTTGAAAGAGAAATCAGCATTCAGGATTTCTTTGCCCGTTCTACGGTAAGGAAATTGGCGGAATTTATCTCTGAGTCGGAAAAGTCGGGCTATGCGGAAATCAGACCGGTCGAGATTCAGGATTACTACGATGTCTCCCACGCCCAGCGGCGATTATGGATTATTGACCGGTTGGAGAAAAATCTGGTCAACTACAATCTTCCCGGCGCGTGCCTGCTTGAAGGCAAAATTGACGCCTCTGCATTTCGCAAGGCGTTTCAGTCGCTGATTGAACGTCATGAATCTCTGCGTACTGCTTTTCTTGCGGTTGACGGAGAACCGAAACAGAAGATTCACAGAGATATTGCATTTGTTCTGGAAGAGGCTGATCTGAGCGGAAAAACAGACAATGAAGCCATTGCCAGAAAGGAAGTCGAAAAAGAATCGCTCACGCCTTTTGACTTGTCGAAAGGACCGCTGCTAAGAGCAAAGTTGCTGAAGCTCTCACAAGACCGGCATGTCTTAGTTGTGAACATGCACCATATCATCAGCGATGCCCTTTCGCTCGATATAGTCACAAAAGAAGTGATGTACTTCTACATGGCATATCTGAAAAATGAATCGCCTGCGCTGCCTCAGTTGCGGATTCAGTACAAAGACTACGCTGCATGGCAGAATGCCCTGCTTGAGTCAGAAAAAGCCGCGATGCACCGAGACTACTGGCGAGACAAGCTTTCAGGAGAAATGCCTGTGCTGAATCTGCCGACGGATTATCCCCGTCCTAAAATTCAGACTTTTAACGGCGCAACTATCCGTTTTGATCTGAGCAATAAAGCGGAATTGCAGAACATAGCGGAAGCCAACGACGCCAGTCTGTTTATGGTAGTGGTCTCTCTGATCAAAACCCTCTTTCACCGCTACACCGCTCAGGAAGATATTATCATCGGCACGCCTATCGCCGGGAGAAGTCATCCGGATTTGGAAAATCAGATCGGCTTTTATGTAAATATGCTGGCGTTGAGAGATACCGTCCGTGCGAAAGACAGCTTTCTCAATGTGCTGAAAAAAGTAAGACAAACCTGTATTGAGGCTTACGATCATCAGGTTTATCCTTTTGACAAATTGGTGGACGAACTGGCATTGGCAAGAGACATGAGCAGATCACCGGTTTTTGATGTGATGGCAGTCATGCACAATGAGAGCGAGTTCAGCCGGATACGCTTTGATAATGTGAAAATTTCGGAGTTTGATTTCGGTCTCTTTACAAGCAAATACGATGTGACATTTACCGTAACGGAAACCCGCAATGACTTGGATGTCCTCCTCGAATACAACACGGATTTGTTCCGTGAAGACCGTATGCTGAGGATGAAAAACCATCTTGAAGAATTGACGAAAAGCGTAGTCACGGATCCGAGTCAGTCTGTGGCGCATGTCAACATTCTTCCGGAATGGGAAAGACATAAGATTCTTTTTGAGTTCAACGATACGGCTACGGAATATCCGAGAGACAAAACTATCGCCGAGGTATTTGAGCAAAAAGCAAAGCAAGTACCGAATCATCCGGCAGTTGTCTATGAAGGAACGGTTTTGTCTTATCGAGAACTGAATGCCTGTGCGAATCAACTCGCGCATACACTGAGAGATAAATTCGGCCTCGGACTTGAGGAGCGTGTGGGCATACTGCTTGACAAAAGCGAGCGCACGGTTATATCGCTTCTGGGAATTCTCAAAGCCGGGGGCGCGTGCATGTCTATAGACCCCATGTATCCTGCTGAACGTATTAAATATATGATCGAAGATGCCCAATGCAGTGTCGTGCTTTCGGAGGGAAAATATCTCAGGGATGTGATGTCGCTCTGTTCCGGCATTCAGGCAATTGATGTCTCAAAATTCGGACTCCGAAATCCGGAATTCGACATTGAAATGCCTGATCTGAAGCCGCTGGGAAACGGCAGAAGTCTTGCTTATGTGATTTATACTTCAGGTTCTACGGGCAAGCCCAAAGGTTCGCTGATCGAACAGCGGACTGCGATGCGGGTTATATTGAATACCAACTACATCAATATTCGGGAATCGGACCGGCTTTTACAGACTGTCTCTTTTTCTTTCGATGTCTCGGTGTTTGAGGTATGGGGCGCTCTGCTGAACGGCGCATGTCTTTATGTGATTCCGGACCGGGCAGTCGTAGAGGCGGATAAAATGAAGCATTATGTGAGTCATTATAAGATCACAATCATGTGGCTGACAACGAGCCTGTTTAACGAACTCTCAGATGCGGAAATCGGAATTTTCGAGGGATTGGAGATTCTGCTGGTGGGCGGTGAGAAACTTTCTCTGCCTCACATCAACAGAGTCAAGAAAGCGCATCCGAATCTGAAGGTGATTAACGGCTACGGTCCCACAGAAAACGGAACTTTTACTACCTGCCATCATATAGATAAGTTTTATGAAAGAGATATTCCGGTGGGCAAGCCACTTTCCAACACACAGGTTATCGTGCTGGATGCGAACAATGAGATTGCGCCGATAGGGATTCCGGGGGAACTTTGCACGAGCGGCGAAGGGCTTGCCAGAGGTTATCTCAACAGACCGGAACTGAGCAGGGAGAAATTCGTTCCACATCCGTATCTGCCGGGAGAGCTGATGTACCGCATCGGCGACATGGCAAGATGGATGCCGGACGGCTGTGTTGAATACTTCGGGCGGAATGACGATCAGGTAAAAATAAGAGGTTACAGAATCGAACTGGGAGAAATCCAGAACAGACTGTTGCAGCATCCTGCGATTCGTCAGGCGGTTGTCTTAGACAGGCTGAATAAATCATCTCAGACTAAAGAACTGACCGCTTATTTTGTGTGCAGGGAAGAGATAAAAATGCCGCCGGATATTTCGGAATTACGGAGTTTTCTGGCGCAATTTCTGCCGAATTACATGATTCCGGCTCATTTTGTTCACATGGAAGTTTTTGCCCTCAATGCCAACGGAAAGGTGGACAGAAACGTCTTGCCCTCGCCGGAGGAAGCTGCTATGGGCATTCCTACAACGCTGACACCTCCCCGGAATGAGACCGAGGCGCAATTGCTCAGGGCATGGCAACGGATACTGGGGAATGAAGCTGTCGGCATTTATGATAACTATTTCTCCATCGGCGGAGATTCCATCAAGGCGATTCAGATTGTCTCCCGTCTTCAGGAGGAAAACTTGAAGATAGAAGTAAGAGACATTTTTCAGGAGCCGACCATTGCAGGTTTGGCGGAAAAAGTCGTAAAAACCGGCTGTGTGGCGGATCAAAGTATGACGACAGGAGTTGTTCCGCTGACGCCGGTTCAATGCTGGTTTTTTGACAATTACAGACAGGCGAGACATCATTTCAATCAGTCTGAAATGCTCTGTTCAAAAGAGAGATTTCAGGAAGATGCGCTCAGGACGGCGCTTGAAAAAGTTCAGGAACATCACGATGCCCTGCGGATGAGATTCAGGATTCAGGATTCAGGAGAGATCATTCAGGAAAACTGCGGCGCAGACTACCCCATCGGCTTTGAAGTCGTCTCGATTGCAGATGCGAAAGATACGGTTTCCCGGTTAGAACAACATGCCGATGAAGTTCAGGCAAGTATGAATCTGGAGACAGGTCCCCTGATGAAAGTCGTTCTGTTTCAGATGCAGGACGGAGATCGTCTTCTTATCGTGCTGCATCATCTGGTCATTGACGGCTTTTCATGGCGTATTCTGGCTGAGGATATTCGCCGAGCCTACGCGCAATGTCTTGCCGGAGAAGCGGTTCGTCTGCCTGCCAAGACGCATTCTTTTAAATACTGGTCTGAGCAGTTGCAAAATTACGCGGACTCGGATGAGCTATTGAGAGAAAAAGCGTACTGGAAAGCTGTCGAATCGGCGCCGATAAAATCTTTGCCGAGAGATTTCGATGCAGAGAATGTCTCAGCACGCGTCAGAGACGCCCGAACCGTAGGAATTTCTCTTTCCGAAGATGAGACAAAGATGCTGCTGACAAAAGTGAATCATGCCTACAACACGGAGATTAACGACATCCTGCTGACCGCGCTGGCGCGGGCGATGAAGTCATGGCACGGAGACAATCAGACGCTCATCAACATGGAGGGTCACGGAAGAGAGAAATTTGCATCTCAGGAATTGGATGTGAGTCGAACCGTCGGCTGGTTTACGAGCATGTATCCCGTGATGCTGGAGATTCCCGACTCGGACGATCTCGGTTATCAGATCAAATTCGTGAAGGAATCGCTGAGGAAAATTCCCAACAAAGGCATGGGTTACAATACCTTGAAATATCTCACTGCTGCGGAGAATAAGAAAGGTGTCTCTTTTAATATCCGTCCCGAGGTCAGTTTTAACTACATGGGGCAGTTTGACGAAGATGTAGGCGTCGGTTTTGACTTGGCTTCAGAGTCATCCGGCAATAACCTGAATCCGAACTCGGAATGCCTCTATGACATTGATGTGAACTGTATTGTGATTCAGGGTAAGTTGCAGGTATCTCTCACATATAACGGGAAACGCTATGTAGCAGAGACCATTGAAAAACTGGGAAGAGATTTCAAGGATGAACTTCTGGTGATAACAGCGCATTGCGCCGGTATCGAGGACACTGAAATCACTCCGAGTGATATTGATTATGATGGTTTTGATATTGATGAATTAGATGCAGTTTTAGGAAGTCTGCAACAGAATTAGCGATTTTTGTATTCCGTCCGCAGTGTATTTATGAGGAGAGAGTATTTCTAACCAAAAGAGGGAGAGACGTCCATGATTGAGGAAAAAGTGATAACAACGGGTACGAATTCAGCTATCGGAGCCGGAAGTGCAAATACCGCCGCTGCTACTACTGCTGTACCGGCTGTTGCCGCCAAAACCGCCGCAGTTACAGCGGCTCCGACCGCTGCTACAGCCGCACCGGTTGCCGCTGCCAAGACTGCCGCTGCTGCTTCGGCGATGCCCGCAGCCGCGACTATGGCAGCGCCGGCGGCTACTGCTGCCAAAACCGCCGCTGTCACAGCCGCACCGAGTGCTGTACCGGTTGCCGGAGCCGCTAAAACTGCCGTAGCGATGCCCGCAGCTATGAGTTCGGCAATGCCGGCTGCAACTGCTGCCAAAACTGTCGCTGCTACAGGTGCAGGCGCATCATCTGCTGTACCCGCTGCCGGAGCAGCTAAAGTTTCTGCCGGAACCGGACTTGCAAAAACCGCCCCTATTGCAAAAGCACTCGGAGCAAAAACACTCGGAGCCTTGGCATTTGTGCCGCTTCCCGTATTAGGCGTTTTATCGTTGGCAGGTATTATCGGTGTTGAATTTTGGATGGGCAAAAGAGACAGCAAACCGAAATCAACGCCCAAAAAGAAAAAATAAGTTTTAAAATTGAAAGTAGGGGCTTGTCGCTCGCTGACATGTCCCTACTCACTATAACTTATAAGTGAGACAAAAAAATGAAGGTACGGTTGAACGGCGTTGAAGTTCGCTCGATAGCGGTTGTGCTGGGGGAGGAGGAATTTAATCTTGCCGAGCTTTATGATATTTATGAAAAAGATGAAGTCAATCGAATTATAAAAACAAACGGGATTTCAAAAATTCGGATTGCGCCGGAGGGCGTCTGCGCCTCTGATCTGTGCGAAAAAGCAGCCCGTCAGATATTGACAGACGATGAGACAAAGCGGATCGGCGCTGTCGTGTTTGTCTCTCAGACGCCGGACTATGTTTTACCGGCAACCGGCGCATCCCTTCAGCATCGTTTGGGAATCTCGCAAGATACCGCGGCGTTTGACATCAATCACGGATGTTCCGGCTATGTTTACGGGCTGTATCAGGCGTCTC
>DYRK01000247.1:0-1382 GCA_020718785.1 Desulfatirhabdium butyrativorans
ATCCTGAAAATCCCCGTTCAGACAGTGTGCGTGAAATCCCTGCTTAAACACAATCCTTGCAGATTCCTCTGACCCCCCCCGTTTTTTTCCTTGACCCGGATTTGCAAAAAACGTATAACAATCTTCGATAAAAAACCGGGTCAATGCCCTCTGACCCGAACCTCTCATCTTCTTTCAGGAGACAAAAAATGAACCGAGAGCAAATGATTGTTGAAATCGAAGGCAGGCAGGTGGAGCGGATCGAATATAAGAACCATCCGGTTGTCACCCTCAGAATGATTGACGAACTGCATGAACGTCCCGAAGGCACTGCCCGAAAGTCTTTCAACCGGAATAAGGCGCAGCTTGTTGAAAATGAAGATTATTTTGATGTTCCCTATGAAGAATGGTCTGAAATTGCGAACGTCCATTTAAAGGACGTTCAGGAAGCAGGGCGTCGAGGTTCTATAATTTTCCTGACCGAATCCGGCTATCTGATGGTCGTCAAGCCCTTCGGCGATGATCTGGCATGGAAAGTCCAGCGTGCGCTGGTCAGAAATTATTTTGTCGCAAGGGAAATGCTCCGAAACGCATCTCCGGCTTATGATCCGGAGGTCAGAGCCTCTCTGAAACAGACCGTTTCGCTGCTCGGCAGTCTTCAGGAAGAACTGGCATCTGTCCGGCAGGGACTCGAACGCCGCCGTGAGATTGACCGGGAACTCCCCTACCTTATGCAGCAGGGGTACCATCCATCGGCGAAGTCCGTGAGGAACTGGCTCAGACCCGGCAGGAAAGGGACCTGTTCAGAGACAGGCTGTTCATACTCGAGGATCATATCATCGAAAAGCAGACTGTCCGTCCGAAAAAAACTGAAATTCCGAACAGTTCTCCTTCATCAGAATTCTCTGAACCCCGATCCGGAAATGAACACGGATATGAACATGAACACACAGATGAACACGAAGCTCTGAACAATTTTATTGCAATATGGTGGAAAACCTTCGGCAATGAGCGGGTGGGCGTTTCCCATCTTTATCCCTTGACAGAAAAGCACGGCATTCCCCTGAATCTCAAGGGCGGCACGGATCGGAGCAGAAGCATCAGTCTCGGAAGAATCCTGACAGCAATCTGCGGGCAGCAGTTCGGCGACTGTATCGTGACCGAGGCGAAAAAGTGGCGGAATGTGAAACGCTATGCGCTGGGGCTTGCGCCGGGTGAGGGGTGATAGGTTCGGGGTGCGAGGTCAGGGGAAGATATCTCTGATACGATTTCCGTGTTGCGCCCATAACAGCATGATGTCCGGGCGGTTGCTGCGGATATGGGCGGAGAAGTGAACAGTGAGAAATATTTCCCACTTCCCACTTCCCACTTCCCACTTCCCACTTCTCAATTCTATTTGCCTT
>DYRK01000247.1:1482-8404 GCA_020718785.1 Desulfatirhabdium butyrativorans
TTCCCACTTCCCACTTCCCACTTCCCACTTCCCACTTCTCAATTCTATTTGCCTTTTATTTCTTCGAAATCCGCATCCACCACATCATCATCTTTTCCGGCAGGCTTGCCTTGCCCTCCCTGACCGCCGGCATCGGCTCCGGGATCAGCCTGAGATGCCTGCTGATACATGGCTTCCGCCAATTTATGCGAAGCCTGAGTCAGTTCTTCGCTTTTACCTTTGATTTGTTCGGCATCTTCGGAATCCATGACGCGTTTCAGATTGGCAATGGCGGTTTCGACACTGCTTTTTGTCGAGCTTTCGACTTTGCTTCCCAGGTCTTTGAGAGATTTTTCAGTCTGATAGATCAGGGCATCGGCAGTGTTTCTGGCTTCAACCAGTTCTCTTTTCTTTTTGTCTTCCTCGACATGAAGTTCCGCATCTTTGACCAATCTGTCTATCTCATCCTTTGACAGACCGCTGGAAGCCGTGATCTGAATGGACTGTTCTTTTGCCGTTGCTTTGTCTTTTGCAGAAACTTTCACAATCCCGTTTGCATCAATGTCAAAGGTCACTTCGATCTGCGGAACCCCTCTGGGCGCGGCAGGAATGCCCACCAATTCGAATCTTCCCAGCGTCTTGTTGTTTGCGGCCATTTCCCGCTCGCCCTGAAGAACATGGATGGACACGGCAGGCTGATTGTCAGCCGCGGTTGAGAATACCTGACTCTTTCGGGTCGGGATTGTGGTATTCTTTTCGATGAGCTTTGTCATAACACCGCCCAGTGTCTCGATGCCCAGCGACAGCGGCGTCACATCCAATAACAGCACATCTTTGACCTCGCCTTTCAGCACTCCGCCCTGAATTCCCGCGCCTACAGCCACAACCTCGTCCGGGTTCACTCCCCTGTTGGGTTCTTTGCCGAAAATCTTCCGCACCCGATCCTGAACCGCAGGCATACGCGTCATGCCGCCGACTAAAATCACTTCATTGATATTGGCAGGAGTCATGCCTGCATCTTTGAGCGCGGTACGGCATGGACCTTCTAATTTGTCAAGCAGATCAGCGACCAGCGATTCCAATTTGGCACGGGTGATCTTTATGTTCAGATGTTTGGGACCGCTCGCGTCCGCGGTGATAAACGGCAGATTGATATCGGTTTCCATGGATGTGGAAAGTTCCATTTTCGCTTTTTCGCCGGCTTCCTTGAGCCGCTGCAGGGCCATTTTGTCTTTTCTCAGATCTATGCCCTGATCTTTTCTGAATTCATCTGCCAGAAAATCAATGATCCTCAGATCGAAATCTTCTCCTCCGAGATGGGTGTCGCCGTTGGTGGATTTGACCTCGAAAACCCCTTCCCCGATTTCGAGAATGGAAATATCGAAAGTGCCGCCGCCCAGATCGAAGACTGCTATTTTTTCTTCTTTTTTCTTGTCCAGTCCGTAAGCAAGAGATGCCGCCGTGGGTTCGTTTATAATCCTCAGCACATTGAGACCGGCAATCCTCCCCGCGTCCTTGGTTGCCTGACGCTGGCTGTCGTCGAAATATGCAGGCACGGTGATGACCGCATCCGTGACTTTCTCGCCGAGATACTGTTCTGCCGCATCTTTGATATATGCGAGAATATAAGAGGATATTTCCGCAGGGCTCAACTGTTTCCCCTGAGCATTTACCCTGACATCGCCGTTGGATGCCTGCTCGACTTTATAAGGGAGTATTTTTTTGTCGTTCTGAACTTCCTTTGAAGAATATTTGCGTCCGATAAGCCGTTTGACGGCAAAAACCGTATTTTCGGGATTGGTGATTGCCTGACGCTTCGCGCTCTGTCCCACCAGCCGCTCGCCGCTGCTCGTAAAAGCCACGACAGAAGGGGTGGTACGTCCGCCTTCGGGATTTGTTATGACTTTAGGCTCGCCGCCCTCCATGATTGCCACGCATGAATTTGTAGTACCGATATCTATTCCTATCACCTTGCTCATGGTTCGCCTCCTTAAATTTGTATATACCCTTTATCCGCAGATTTTTTGCTGTATAAAAAATGATATAAACCGGATCTGCGCTCGTCTGTTTCAGTTTTTCTTTGTTTTGGAAACCACGACCATCGCGGGTCTCAGAAGTCTGTCATGGAGCATGTATCCTTTCTGAAATTCCCTGATGACCGTGTTTTCAGGATAGTCATCGGATTCTTCCAGCATTGCGGCTTCATGGAAGCCCGGATCAAAAGCTTTTCCCACCGCGCTTTCAACGGGTTTTACACCGAAGCTGTCAAGAATCTTCAACAATTTTTCGAAAATGATCGTGACTCCGTCTAAAACCGGATGGCTGCTGCTTTCCCGGACTGAAGACGCAATCGCTCTTTCCATGTCATCTGCCACCGGAAGCAGTTCCCTGACCAAAGATTCATTGGCAAATTTTTTAAAATTCTCTGTTTCCCGTGCAGAACGCTTTTTGTAATTTTCGAATTCCGCGGAAACCCTCAAAAGACGGTCATATATTTCTTTTTTCTCCTGTTCTGCCGCTGCAAGTTTGGAATCCGGAGATATTTCCGGTTTTTCTTCCGAGGCATTGCCGTCCGACTCGGGAACCTCCTCGGTCTCATTTTCAATGCCTTCTGTAACGGTTTCCTGCATAAGCTCTGTTTTCTCTTTATCCGTCATTGCCGATGAATTTTCCTCCCTTTATTTTTTTATTCGTGTTTATCCGCGTTCATCAGCGGTCAATAACAGAAACACCGCGAATGGACACGGATAAACGCGAATTCCGAATCCTGTTGCTGTTGAGGGAAAAATAATTCTGTATGGAACAATGTCAAGCCGATTGAAAAGATTGAAGATTGGGAAAATCGAAAATCGCAGGCGCAAAATCGGACTTGGAATCCGAGGGTCGGACAAACATGAAAAGGACTTTGAGAAAAACGGGGAGATGGTTGTGCACCCTTTATTGAATTTCTCTCCGAACCGCGGATGCCATAAAATGACCGGGATCGTTCCACGACACAGACCGCATCACTTATCGCTGCTTCCTTCCGGACCTGACGAGGTTCGCGACCGTCTGTTGCGCGGCGGCCGGTCAGCATGACAACACGCTGTCGGTATAAAATCCTCTGAAGGGAATTCAGCCCCGCATAAAGCGGATTTCGGGAAAAGGGCACCGCTAGCTCCCCGCCTAGCACAACCTGAATTGAATATAAGGCATGAATTTTCTTTTTTCAAGAAAAAAATCAAATTTATTGACACCCCCGGTTGCTGCCTGTATGTATTTCGAATGTTAATATCAATATGTCAGGATAGTTGCAGACACCGCCGTTATGAGATTATATTTTCGGGGTGCATCACATTTTTATGCAGAAATTATTGGAAACCGTAAGCCGGACTGTCAGAATATATGATATGTTCCGGCATGGAGACGCTGTTCTCGCGGGTGTATCCGGGGGTGCAGATTCGGTCGCGCTCCTTCACGTGCTGATCGCGGTCTCTCCGGAATTTTCCCTGCGGATAGGCATCGCGCATCTCAACCACTGTCTGAGGGGCGAAGAATCGGACAGAGACGCGGAATTTGTCTGCTCGCTTGCAAAACAGTTGAATCTGCCTTATTATATCGAAAGCGCGGATGTTCGGGCTTATAGCCGCGGCAACCGGCTATCCGAGGAGGAAGCCGGCAGAGAACTGCGTTACGAGTTTTATGAAAGAATCGCCGGACAATACGGCTATGACAGAATCGCATTGGGACATCATGCGGATGACAACGCGGAACTGGTGCTGATGTATCTGCTTCGCGGAAGCGGGACTTCAGGGCTGTCCGGAATACCGCCGGTACGCGGCAGGCACATTGTACGGCCCCTGATCGGGGTGAGCAGATCCGAAATCGGGGATTTTCTGACCGCAAACAGACTGGCTTATGTATCGGATGCCAGCAACGCCGATACGAAATTTCTGCGGAACCGAATCCGGCATGAACTGATACCCCTGCTGATATCGTCTTATAATCCGAAAATCGTCGAATCGCTGAACCGGCTGTCCTCGATTCTCAGAAGCGAAGACGAATGGATGGATGACAATATCCGTTTGCTTTCAGACAGTTGCATTTCAGACACCGCGGACGGGAAAACGGTGCTGTCTGTTCCGGATACTCTCTGTCTTGCGGCTCAGAGGCGGATTATACGAAAAGCCATTGCAGGGATCAAGGGAAATCTGAGGCGGATTTCCTATTCCCATATCGAAGCCCTGTCAGAATTGCTGAGAAACGGACCGGAAAACGGAAGCCTTGATCTTCCGGATGGAATCCGTGGTGAACGAATCGGAAACAAGCTTGTATTTTCCAAAACCGGAGGCAGAAATCTGCCCGCTGTCAGACCGGTTTTCGAATATATTATGAAGGAACCCGGAACGGTTTTCATAAAAGAAATCGCCGCGCGGGTCAGTGTTTCCGAATCGGATATGAACCTCGGCGACAGGGGAAATCCCTGTGTTGCTTTTTTTGACCGTAACGCAGTGAGCTTTCCTGTAACCGTCAGAAATTTCAGACCCGGGGACCGGTTTATGCCGCTCGGTGCAGGCGGAACACAGAAAGTCAAAAAATATTTTATCAACAAGAAAATTCCGGGGGAAGAACGGCGTATATGCCCTATTCTGGTATCCGGGGGAAAAATTATCTGGATTGCCGGGCATCGCACGGATGAATCCGTCAAAGTGACAGCGGAAACCGAAACAGTGCTGAAAGCCGAACTTTTTCTTGCCTAATTTATCAAAGGATATTAAAAAGAGGTCAGGGGTTCGAGGTCAGAGGTGCGGGGAAGATCAGTCCTCTCACCCCGAACCCCTGACCTCGAACCTAACTCATAATCAGGAGGTAACGTTTTTTGAATCCGTTTTATAAAAATCTGGCATTATGGCTTGTCATCACACTGATGATGATAATGCTTTACAATCTTTTCAATCAGCAGACCCAGCCCGAAACAAGCATAAGTTATACCCAGTTTCTTTCCATGGTGGATGACGCGCGGATAGCGGAAGTCATTATTCAGGGACAGGAACTGCTGGTTACCGACGTTGAACGGAATCACTTCAAAATATATGCGCCGCAGGATGATGATCTGATCAAACGCCTTGAACAGAAAGGGGTTTCCGTCAAAGCAAAGCCGCCCGCGGAACCGCCGTGGTTCGTGTCGCTTCTGGTTTCATGGTTTCCCATGATTGTGCTGATCGGAGTATGGATTTTTTTCATGCGTCAGATGCAGTCCGGCGGAGGCAAAGCCCTTTCTTTCGGCAAGAGCCGCGCCCGGCTGCTCTCGGAACAGTCGGACAAAGTGACTTTCGAGGATGTGGCAGGTATTGACGAGGCTAAAGAAGAACTGGAAGAGATTGTCGAGTTTCTGAAAGACCCCAAAAAATTCACCCGGTTAGGCGGAAGGATTCCCAAAGGCGTTCTGCTGATGGGACCTCCGGGTACCGGAAAAACGCTGCTGGGAAGAGCCATTGCCGGGGAAGCCGGAGTTCCTTTTTTCAGCATAAGCGGCTCGGATTTTGTTGAAATGTTTGTAGGGGTGGGCGCAAGTAGGGTAAGAGACCTTTTCGTCCAGGGAAAAAAGAATGCGCCCTGTATTATCTTTATTGACGAGATTGACGCGGTGGGCAGACATCGCGGTGCAGGACTCGGCGGCGGTCATGATGAAAGAGAGCAGACTCTGAATCAGCTGCTGGTGGAAATGGACGGATTCGAATCCAACGAAGGCGTGATTCTGATTGCAGCGACCAACCGCCCCGATGTGTTGGATCCCGCGCTGACCCGTCCCGGACGATTTGACCGGCAGGTAGTGGTTTCTCTGCCGGATATCCGGGGGCGTGAGAAAATTCTCAATGTCCACATGCGGAAAACTCCTCTCGCGGCAGATGTGGATGCGCTGGTGCTTGCAAAAGGAACGCCGGGTTTTTCCGGCGCTGATCTGGAAAATCTGGTGAACGAAGCCGCGCTGCTGGCTGCCAAGCGGAATAAAGAAAAAATCGGGATGAGCGATTTCGAAGATGCCAAAGACAAAGTGTATATGGGCATGGAGCGCAAATCTCTTGTACTCACGGACGAAGACAAGAAAGTGACAGCCTATCATGAAGGCGGACATGCGCTCGCTGCACGTTTTCTTCCGGGAACCGATCCCGTGAACAAAATAACGATTATTCCCAGGGGCAGAGCATTGGGTCTCACATGGTATTTGCCTGAAGAGCGATACAGCAGATTCAAAGATCAGTATGAAAGCGAACTGTCGGTAGCTTTCGGGGGACGGGTTGCCGAAGAATTAGTATTCAACCGCATCAGTTCCGGAGCTTCTCAGGATATCAAGCAGGCAACCCAACTGGCAGAAATCATGGTACGTTCTCTGGGCATGAGCGAGGAACTCGGACCCATTTCTTATGCAAAGAGCGAAGAGCATATTTTTCTGGGCAGAGAAATTGCCCAGCATCGTGATTATTCCGAAGAAACAGCAAAGAAAATTGATTCGGAGGTTACCAAGCTGATCGTAGCCGCATATAACCGCGCAAAACAGGTATTGAAGGAAAATATAGATATCCTTCACAAGCTGGCTGATCTTCTGCTGGAAAAGGAAACGGTTCTGGGAAATGAATTGGACGAACTTATTTTCTCCATGCGCCCCGGTATTGTTCTGCCCTCAAAGAAAATCAGCACAGAGGGAATGCTGAAATCCAAATAGTGTATGCTAAACCATATATTTTCAGACATCGGACAGCCTGAAAAACTGAGTTTCTCAGAGAAACTCAGTTTTTAAAATGTAAGAAAACTTTTGTCAGGGTACTTATAAGATTGGCATTTCAGCACTCAGATACAAAAAAAACGACTTGCAAAGTCGTTTTACTGTAAAACGATTTTGCAAATCGTTTCAAAGTCCGGAGTGCTGAAATGAAATTTCAGCACTTGGGAAGAGTTAGGAGGA
>DYRK01000248.1 GCA_020718785.1 Desulfatirhabdium butyrativorans
TATCGGCTGTCAATGCCCGGCACCGGCTCCGGGAACAGTTCGTAGCGATGCGATCACTTGTACAGGACTGCCACATTGTCATCGCCGATGCGGTCAGTAAAAAAGTCATATTTCCCAGCCGCACATGCGGGGGAAAAAAGCATGACAGAATCGGCGGTGTGGCAATCTATCCGGGTTTCTTTCTGCCCTTTGTCTCGGTTCTGTTTTACTCCGCCCAGATTCTGGATTTACTGACTCTTGACAAACAGATGGTCCATCTCATCCTCGGCGCTTCAACGGTTTTCGGGCTGGGGGTTATTGATGATGTGCGGAGGGCTGGGACCCAAGCTGAAATTTGCGGTTCAGATTGTCGCCGCTCTGGTCGCATACTAAGGAGCGTTCCCCCGCCTTTCAGTCGGGTATGCACCGGATGAAAATCCGAAAAAGCCGGGAACGTAAAATCAGTAACTTATGATGATTTACATGGGAGGAATAAAAATAACGGTTATCTTTATGCCGCTTATTCAGGATTGGTATCTGGGCTGGTACTCTCTTCATATTACGGTTTTCCGGTTTGTACTGGTGATCAATGCCATTAATCTCATAGACGGTCTGGACGGACTTGCCGCAGGCATCACTAATGACGGAGACAGAGATGTAAGCTGCGTTGTGCTTACAGTTCCTCTGCCTGAAGGTACGGAATACGCAGTTTCCGGGAAACGCTCGGATGCGGATATCGCTTATGACTCGGACGGGGACGGCATGAACGATGCTGTCCGCAAAGCGGATAATGAGACAATTTCCGGACTGACCGTTGAAGACTGTATGCCCGGAGACATTGACGCTGACGGAGAAATCACTCTGAGCGATGCCGCGGCCGTATTGCAGATACTTTCCGGCTCGGATGCCGAAGTCTGCACCGATGCCGATGTGAACGGCGACGGAAATATCGGATTGGCGGAAGCGGTGTTTGTCCTGAAAGAACTTGCGAAGTAAGACATTCCGCTGTCCGGACCCTGATTTTCAGGATTAAAGGATTTTCATGATTTCTGTTCAGCCGGAATCCGGACAGAAATCCTGCCGATCCTTTAATCCTTTAAATCCCTGTAAGGAAACAGCAGGTTCGGAAAGATGAATCTTCCGCAGGAAGCATTGACAGTCAAAGTGTAAAAAGCGCTGTCCGGGGTGAGGAAACCGATGTTGACGGAGGCAAAAAAATCAAATGGCGCAGACGGCATAGGCGTTCACGGATAAGCTGATGGCGGAGAGAGAGGGATTCGAACCCTCGGTACCGCTTTTGGCAGCACACACGATTTCCAGTCGTGCTCCTTCGGCCAGCTCGGACATCTCTCCGTAAAAAAATATATAGGGGTGTGCCTCTCATCGTGGCGGAGAGGGTGGGATTTGAACCCACGATCCCGCTTTTGGCAGGATACCGCTTTTCGAGAGCGGGGCCATCAGCCACTCGGCAACCTCTCCGAATCTCAAAAAGTGTCTAATACTCTCTTGAATCCGGTTTGTCAACAATCTTTTTTCAATTTTTATGATTTCCCTTGAAAAAAAAAAATCTTTTTAGTATCAACGGGCTGCATTATGAATCAGGATAAATGCCCATGAATGACAACTATTTAAAATTATGGACAAAAATTTTTACTGTCATTTTTGTCCATACCTTAAAATATAAAAAAGATATGAAAAAGGAATATTAAAATGGCACAAATTGCCCCATTCAGGGGAATTCTTTATAATCCGGATAAAATCTCTGATCTTTCGAAAGTCGCGACCCCGCCTTATGATGTGATTTCCGAAAAAGAACAATGTTATTTTTATGACTGTCACCCTCATAATATCATACGGCTGATACTGGGAAAACAGAATCAGGATGATAGCTGCGATCAAAATTGCCACACCCGTGCCGCGGAATGTTTCAGCCAGTGGATTTCCGAAGAAATCCTCATTCAGGACCAGTCTCCTGCTTTTTATCTGACCTCCATTGAATTTCCAATTGAAAACAGACAGATAAAACGCTTCGGGCTGATTGCCCTGATCCGGCTGGAACCCTTTGAAAAGCGTGTTGTTCTTCCCCATGAAAAGACCTTTTCCAAAGTAAAATCCGAACGGCTTGAACTTATGAAAGTCTGCCATACCAATTTCAGCCCGATTTTTTCCCTGTATCCCGACCCGGACCGAATTCTCGATTCATTGAAAAACAAGGTTGCCGACAAAACACCGGATACAGCGTTCACGGATTACAAAGGACATCGTCATCAACTGTGGCGCATCACTGATCCCGCGGTTCATGCCGAAGTTTCCGAGGCTATGAAAGAAAAACGGATTTTCATTGCAGACGGGCATCATCGCTATGAAACCGCGCTTAATTACCGCGACTGGACAGCCGCCCGCACTCCCGGCTTTTCCCAGGATCATCCGGCAAATTATGTGATGATGTATCTTAGCAGCATGGAAGACCCCGGGGTCATAATTCTGCCTGCCCATCGCATGTTAAAAGGGCTTCAGGAATCTGTCATATCCGCATTTATTGAAAAAGCCGGAAATTATTTTGATGTGGTCAGGATTCCCTTCGGAAACAACGGACACGGACGGGGCAAATTCATATCTGCCCTGAAATCAGAGGCTTCAAAAAATGCCGTCGGAGTTTCGATCAAAGGATGCCGGGAACTGTACCTGCTGACCCTGAAAGCGGATGTTATGGAAAAGCTGTTCGGAAATGAACTTTCCCAATCCCTGAGAAGCCTTGATGTAACCGTGCTTACCCGCCTTATTTTCATGGAAATTCTCGGATTCGATCAGGCAAGGTTGGATAATGAAAAGCTGATTTCCTATTCAAGCATCGCGGAAGAGGCATTGGACATCGTGGCTGCGGGACAATGCGACATGACCTTTATATTGAATCCCACGCGGATTGAACAGGTCAAGGAAATTGCCGAACAGGGACTGATTATGCCCAGAAAATCAACCTATTTTTACCCAAAGGTCGTTACGGGACAGGTGATGAACGTATTGAAGTGAGAAGTGAAAAGTGAGAAGTGAAAAGTGAAAAATAAGACTGTTCCAAATTCTCACTTCTCATTTCTCACTTATCACTTCTCACTTCCATCATCTGCTTAACTTCGTCGCTGTATTCGCCGTTTTCACGGTAAATAACAAGAGGCGGACCGACTTTCATGCCGGGGCGCGCTCCTTTGACACCTTCCGATAAAAACAATTTTGCCTCTGTGTTCTGTCCCGAATGAATCATGCGGATAAATTTGGGTTCAATGCCCGAGGATCGTTTATATGTGAGAAGGTCTGCCATACGTTCCGCGGGATAAACAGTGATCAGTTTTCCTGACGCACTCAACAGACGCCGCGCTGTTTCGATCACGTCGGATAGCGTCGCACTGATTTCATGTCTGGCAACAGCGCGCTCATTATTCGGGTTGACACGGCCCGAATCGGCTTTCCGGTAGGGCGGGTTGCTGACCGCCAGATTCACGGGTCCTGAAATCATATCGCAGGTCAGAGTTTTCATATCTCTGCACAGAATGGTTATGCGATCATCCATCTGATTTTCTTTTATATTCAAAGCCGCAATATCGGCAAGCCCCTTCTGGATTTCAACGCCGTAAATTCTGACCCCGGGGTGACAGCAGGCTATGATAAGCGGAATAATGCCGCAGCCGGTTCCCAAATCCAGCACCGTATCTCCTTCTCGCGGCATGATATGATGAGCCAGCAAAACCGCGTCAATGGAAAAACGGTATCCGGATCGGTTCTGTCTGACGCGGATACGCCCGTTTAAAAAAGTATCTGCTGTCAGATCATTCATTTTAAAGGGCCGACTTTGAACTGTATATCCTCGATCTGACGCTTTCCCAGACCGGCATTGACTTTTTTTATGATCTCATCTTTTTCAAACTGAAGATTCTGTATCCATGCGGAACTGCTGACATTTACGATCAGCAGTTTCCCTTTGAATGCCGAGGGCCGGGCATCTTTGGCGATCATTTCTCCCACCGCCTTATTCCATACTTCCCAGACCTTCCCCATGCCGCTGTCAGGCTGCCGACGATAATTTTTCAGGGCATTCGGGATAATATTTCCGATATGCACAAAATCCTTTGTGTTTTTTTTGTCGCTCATAACAGAAACGGTATATAGGGCATTTCTGCCATGAATGTCAAGTTGTGAAGTTTTTAAGACTTATCCGTCCGAAGTCCGGAGTGCTGAAATGACCCATTTTATAAGATCGGTCAGCACGGCTGCGGCTGAACAGGGCTGTCCGAACCCTGATTCAACTGTCTGAACCCTGATTCAACTGTCTGAATCCTGATTTTCAGGATTAAAGGATTTTCAGGATTTGTGCTAAACCCGTTTTATAAAATTGGCATTTCAGCACTCCGGAGAAATCATGCCGATCATTAAATCATTTAATCAGTGTAAAAAAAACTTGACAGGCTGACTGGAGTATATTATAAGCTATATCTATTCAGAATATCCTTTGTCTGAAAAAAACGGAAATTCAATCATAATGACTTCCGAATCTATTCTGAATGAAAGGAAAAAAAATGCTTATCGCAATTACGCCTGAAATTCAAAGAAAACTTGAAGAAATCGGATTTGAAAAAGATGAAATCAATGCAATCGGATTTATTCACGAACTGAAAATCGGAAAATATTCCGATAACATAACCGAACTTGTAAAAAAAGGACTTTCATTAAATATTCAGAAAAATCTTTCGGATAAAATAAAAGAACTGAGCTGGGAAATGGGAGAAAAAAGTTTCGGAAACAGAGAGGAACTTTATGACAGACAGGATATTCTTTGATACCAACACAGTGGTTTATCTCTTTGACTCTTCCGAAAAAGAAAAGCATTTCAGGATAAATGAGTTATTATCAGAATATATCGGAAAAATTTCTGTCTGTATCAGTTCTCAGGTAATAAATGAATTCATAACTATCACAACAGGCAGGATAAAAAATCCGATCCGTTTTGAAAAACAGAAAGAAATTCTGAAGTTTCTGAAAATTATCTTTATCATCAGTCCGCTTACGGTTGATACCTCTCTGACGGCAGTTGACCTGAAACAGAAATACAGGTTTTCTTACTGGGACTCTCTGGTTTTGGCGTCTGCTTTGGAAAATGACTGTTCCGTCATTTATTCCGAAGATATGCAGCACAATCAGATAATAGAAGGAAAACTGAGAATTATCAATCCGTTCAATAAAACAGTTTCAATCTCGGTATAACGAAAAAAATATAACATTCCACTGAATTTATAATTCATGCGATCTTCTGAACAGATCAATGAAGCCTGAACAGAAATTCTGTCAAGCCTTCCGTACTTGCAGAGACAGTTCGGCGGACTGTCCCTACGGCAATCCTGAAATCCTTTAATCAGGGTTCGGACCTCCTCATTGTCCGAACCCTGATTTTCAGGATTCAAGGATTTTCAGGATTTGTGTCAAGCCTTCCGAAGTCCGGAGTGCTGAAATGACCCATTTTATAAGATCGGTCAGCACGGAGGCGGCTGAACAGGGCTGTCCGAATCCTGATTCAACTGTCTGAACCCTGATTCACCTGATTAAAGGATTGAAGGATTTCTGTCTTGCTTTCAGAGTTGATGAATTTGGCAGAATCGGCCCGGGCAGGCAGAACAGCAATCAGGAAAATCCTTTAATCATGTGAATCAGGGTTCAGACATTTTTTTAAAAAAAAAGCTTGACAGGCTGATTGAACTGAATTATACAGCATGTCTTATATAATAATCCTGTTTGCGGAGAAGCTTATAAAATAAAAGATAGAGAAAACCGAAAATAAAGTTCAGCGTTAATGTGGTCATCGTCTCAACTAAAAAACCGCCAATTTTTTAAAACAAAGACGATGCAGACGGAGACGCGTCCTTACGGGCGCGCCTCTTTGTTTGCGTTTTTGTTGGGGTGCTTGGCGGTACCTTAGTTGGGGCGCAAATATAGAGGCTGCGCCCCTTTTTTTGGGGCGGAGAGAGGGATATTTTGATGAATCAAAGTATCTCCTCTCAAAATCTTACTTTTCATAAAGTTTGTGCAACCCGAAAAAAAGGAGGTACTCATGGCGCGTCAGAATTTTTGTCTGAAATCACTATTGTGTAAGGCGATCTGTCTGTTTGTCTTTCTCGGAGGGATTCCGGCTTATGCCGAAGACCCGCCGGTATATGTGATGCAATTTGGAACAAAAGGAACCGGCAACGGGCAATTCGAGGGTGCTGCCGGTGTAGCTGTTGACAGTTCCGGCAATATCTGGGTGTCGGATTACGGCAATCACCGCGTTCAGAAATTCAACAGCTCGGGCGTATATCAGAGCCAGTTCGGAACATTCGGCACAGGCAACGGGCAATTCAACAATCCCATAGGTATTACCGTTGACAGTTCAGGTAATATCTATGTCGGTGATCTCAGAAATGAACGCATCCAGAAATTCAGCGGTTCGGGAGCTTATCTCAGTCAGATCGGAACATCGGGGGGCGGCGACGGTCAATTTTACGGACCCATTGACTTAGAAGTTGATAAATCAGGCAACATCTGGGTGTTAGACAGCGGTAATAACCGGGTTCAGAAATTCAGCAGTACAGGAACTTATATCAGCAAGTTCGGATCACGGGGTGAGGGCGGCAAGGGGCAGTTCGACTGGCCCTGGGGCATAGCCGTTGACAGTTCAGGCAATATCTGGGTAGCAGATACCTATAACAGCCTCATCCAGAAATTCAACAGTTCGGGCGTATATCAGATCCAGTTCGGAGAGTACGGCTCCGGCAACGGGCAATTAATTTACCCCAAGGGTATAGCTGTTGACAGTTCAGGGAATGTCTGGGTGGCTGATACAGAGAATCAGCGCATTCAGAAATTCAGCAGTTCCGGAACTTATCTCAGCCAGTTCGGGACAGCGGGAACCGGCAACGGGCAGTTCAACGTCAACAGTCCGAGTAATATATTCATTGACAATTCGAACAATATCTATGTGGTTGACGGAGGGAATAACCGCATTCAGAAATTTGCTTATAGCGGCAGTGGTGTAACCCGGACATTGCCCTCATGTTATTCGCCCGGAACCAAGCTCACCGTAACGCTGAAAGCTGCGCCTGCGTCAACCACCGGCAGCTATGCAGTCGAAGAAACGCCGCCTGCGGGATGGACAGTTTCCAATATCAGCAACGATGGAACGCTCTATTCGGGGGTCATCAAATTCGGTCCGTTTTATGATAATACGAGCCGTACCCTGACCTATGATGTCACGCCTCCGGCTGCGGAAACCGGCGATAAAATTTTCAGCGGAACCGCATCCGAGGACGGCGTTAGCAAAAGCATTGCCGGGCAGACGGTCATCTCTGCCTCGCTGTATCATCCCGCAGATGTGAACAAAGATTTGCTGATTTCAATGGATGAAATGACGGCTTACGGCGCGGCGTGGAAAAAGGGGACAGTATGGAGCATCGCGCCCAATCCGATTCCGGTGGATTATGTTATCCGCGCCGCCACTCTGTGGAAAAAAGGCGGAAAATATAAAATTGACTGCACTGCGGGAACTTGTCCCTTGTGCTGGGTGAGTGTCTCAAAACGGTCTGCATTTCGGGAAGGGGAATCTTCGGCGGTAAGAGATCTGCCTGAAAGTTATAAGGCAGGCGAAGCATTTACGGTATCTGTCGAGGTAACGCCGGATTCCGCTGTGACGGCTTACGGAATCGAAGAGCAGATACCTTTGGGCTGGACAGCTTCGGAGATGAACGAAGGCGGCTCATTCGATGCGGCGGCTTTCAAAGTGAAATTCGGACCTTTCATCACCAATCAGGCAAAAACGCTGACGTATCAGGTCACGCCCCTTACGGACGCCAAAGGCGCATACACATTCGGCGGAACCGCCTCTTTTGACGGCAATAACCCGCAGATCACCGGAGATATTTCTGTAACAGACATCCTGCCCGGAGACCTGAACGGCGATCTCAAAGCCGATCTGAAAGATGCGGTTATTGCCTTGCAGATTGCCGCTGCGACACAGCCCCCGCCGACTGCGGCTTTGGCTGGGGATGTGAACAGCGACGGGAAAATCGGTACGCAGGAAGCGGTGTTTGCTCTGGAGAAAGTAGCAAAATAATCGTAGGGGCATGTCGGCGACATACCCTTCATATCCCACGCCCCAACAAATTTGAAAATAACCCCGGCAATGAATTGCCGGGCTATTTTCAAATGTCCCTGCGGGACATCTTGTAGGGGCATGTCGGCGACATGCCCTTCATATCCCACGCCCCAACAAATTTCATATATTCCCATTGTCCGCATACAGGGCATGTCGCCGACATGCCCTCCATATCCCACGCTCCAACAAATTTCATATATTCCCATTGTCCGCATACAGGGCATGTCGCCGACATGC